>JAISKG010000035.1 GCA_031261015.1 Dysgonamonadaceae bacterium
AAAGCATATTCGCTCGTGCGAATAAACACATCGATCCACGGATTTTCTTCTGGCCGGCCGGCCAAATTGGAGTTGTGCCAAAGACTTACGTAATCGCCGCCCGATTGACGGCAGGCATCAATCAGTTTTTTTATTTTTTCAAATGCCTCGTCCGGCGTTAATTTTAAATGATGAATTAAAGTTGTGTCCATCATAATCGTCGGATGAATTTCTAAGGAAGTTTCCTTGTCGCGTTCGAGATCGTAGAAAAAGTAGGGAACCGCTGTGCCTGAGCGGAATCCGGATGCTTGTGCGAAAGTTAAAGTAAAATCTTCTTGAAAACCGGCAGCTTGCAAAACGCGAAAGGTTTCGGGCAGTTGCATCCGCAAAAAATGCTGGCGATTAACAGTGATTTTTCGTTGAAGGATCCGTTCTAATTTGTTTTTTTCTTTGATTAATTGCTTGTTATTCAATAATGTATAATACGAAGGATGTAATCCGATAATCGGCAATTGCAACGATTTAATGTAATTGTAAAACCGTCGAACCGGATAAATCGTCGAGCGATCGTATTGATTATTTCCTGCTGTTAAAATAAATAAGTAATAAGAACGATTTCCTTGTTGAAAATATTTTTCTATATTTAAAATGGTTTGGAAATAAGGATCCGTTTTTTGATGCAATTGAACGAATATTCGATTCATTACTTCAGAAAATTTGCTCTGCAATACATCCCGAATCAAACCGCCTGTATTTTTGATAAATCCCTTATTTCTATACAAATAAGGATGATCAATATCGAAGGTGCAAATTGTGCGGAATTGCCTTTCTCCAAACACGGAAACATCATATCCTCTTTTTTCTAATTCGAGTTTTAACAGATTAGCCCAGCGGTCGATAACGGGAATTTCCAACACTCCGTTACGATAAAGCAATGATTCTTCCAGCGGAAAACGTTGGTGCGAATCCAATTTTTCCGGATAATATTCTTCGTAAGACGTGAGTAAATAAAAAGAGGCCGAAAATAAATCAAATGGAATATCGCCTTGCGTTTGTTTAAAAAAGTAAAATAAACCTTGCCAAACGGATTGTTCTAAATTTTTGATGCTGCGCACTCCTTTTTCGTTTAACAAACCTTGCGGAACGATTTGCAAGCCGTGATTGAGATTTTCATTGGAGTAATTGATGCAAATTCCGGATTGTTTCTGGAAGATTTCTTTTTGCGTAATAATCTCAAAATCAACTTGTAAAAGTCGATTGAAAATATGTTTGGCAACATAGCGGAGCCGGCTTGTATTTTCGGATGAAAAGAAAAGATAGACCATGGACGGTTGTATTTTTGCTTGATACAAAGGTAATGGTTTTGAGGAAAAATTTTAAAAAACGGATCAATTTTTACATGCAAAGTATTTTTTGATTAAGACACACAAAAATTAACAAAAAAAAACAGATACATACAGGAAAAACATTAACTTTGTAGCCTAATCAACCCACTAACATGTAAGAATTATGAGAGCCACAACTACTTTAATTTTCCTCTTCCTTTTATTCGGCAATTTATCTGCCTTGTTTGCACACGATTATCAATCGGTGTATTCCAATCGTGTCGCTATGTATCATGTATCCGGAGAACTTCGGGCCATGAAAATGGATTCGGTTCAAATGCAGGAAAATGATTCGGTTTTCTTTCCGGTAAAACGAATGAACCACAACGACAATGGGTGTTATAACCTCGGCGCTTCCTGGCTGGGCGAAAAAATCGTTATTTCCGAAGATTGGAATTTGTTTATCAATCAGGAAGATACGATTCGCATCAAGACTTCCGCCGAATTGAACGAATCATGGATTTGTTTCGCTTCGGAGGATTATTCAATTGAAGCCACCGTATCGAAATTGGAATCGCAATCTTTTCTCGGATTGGAAGATTTAGTGAAAACAATCACGTTTCAATCTTTTGACGAAAATAATCAACCAATTGATTTATGGGAAGATAAAACTTTAGCAATCAGCAAAAATTATGGTTTGATCAACGGATTTGATTTTGATTGGTTTGTTGACGAGTACGACTCTTATCGTAACGAACCATACACTTTAGCCGGTTTATCCAATCCCAAAGTGGGCGCACAAAACCTGACCTGGATGGAAGTGTGGGATTTTCAGCCGGGAGATGAAGTGCATGTACGCTCAACATCATATAATTATTATGATGATTATAGTAGTAGAGGAGCTCAGGACAAAAGTATTGTAAAATATTTAACTCGTACCGACGAAACCAATAAAGTTACTTATAAAAAACAAGTACAGTCGGCCTCTTACGTACTTGATGAACATGATAAATTTTCTTTGAGAAACGTTAAAAACTATGAAGCCACTCAAGTCGTCGTGCCTGATGATTATTTCGATGCCTTGCCCGGCATTCCGTATGGAGAAGGTATAGTTTATGTAAATGCAATGTATGATCCTAATTGGAAATATCTTGCAGGGTCGGGAGGTGAATTTCAATATGAAGAAGAAAATTGCTGGCACGAAATAATAATTTGTTACGATTGTGATGCTCATTATCGGCGAGGTTTGGGCGGTCCGTATTATGATGATTGTGGTTCTGTTATGAGTCATTCCGAATCGAAGCTGGTTTATTACAAAAAAGGAAACGTCGAGTGGGGCTCGCCTTTAAAGATTGAAACCGGAATTGCCGAAATACAAACCAAATCTTCGGTCGTTTATCATCCGGACGGTGAATCTTTGCAGATCCATACGGAAACGCTCAGTTTGCCTCTCCGCTTGGAACTGCTTGATTTAACGGGTAGAACAATCCTGCAATCCGAAGTAACGGGTGCTTCGCAAACAATTTCGCTCAGCCATTTGCCGAAAGGCGTTTATCTTTATCGGTTGATGGAGAAAGGGAAAATGGTCGATAAAGGGAAGATAATCAGGTAATTCATGTCAGGCTACCAAATCATAAATCCACCACAAACTCCTTGAGTTGAGTATCTTGCATCGACTTCGGAACCGAACGGCGAACCATTTGCATCACCTCATTCAACATCGTTTTGCGCACATAATCCTTGCTGACGACCAAACTCACTTCACGAACGGCCGTCCGGTTTTTGAACGGCCGCAAATTTTCTTGCTGCTCCTCGCTTAAACCCATTGCGTGCATTTCGGGGATAATGGTAATGCCTGAGTTATAATCCACTACATGAATCAACGTTTCGATATTCCCGGATTCGTATTTGATAGAGGATGGATTGCCGGTGTTTCTTTTGGCGCGGCACAAACGTTCGATTTGCCCGCGCAGACAGTGTTCGTTTTCCAACAGCCAAACATTGTGAATATTGATTTTGTCCAAATCAATTTCTTTTTGCTTAAACAGCTCATCCTGAGGCGAAACGTAAGCGTAGAATTTTTCGTAATACAAGGGAAATTCGTTTAGTTCGGGATGATTGAGCGGCCCGGCCAAAATACCGCCGTCTAAAGTTCCGTTCAGCAATCCTTGGATGAGATTATTGGTTGTCGATTCTTTTAAGATCAATTCGATTTCACTCTCACTATCTTGTTGTTTATGAAGCAAAACAGGAACAAGATAAGTGGCAATTGTAGGTATAATGCCCAACTTGAAACTGCCTTTCACCACTTGCTGCTCGCTTTCGACCACTTCTTTGATCTGATGAAGGTATTTGAGCGAAACACGCGCCTGATCAATGATTTGCCGTCCGATCGCCGTTGGCTCCACCGGATGTTTGGAACGGTCGAAAATCTTCACGTTCAATTCATCTTCCAATTTCTGAATCATCATACTCAGAGTGGGTTGCGTGACACAGCACATTTCCGCCGCCTTGGCAAAATGCCGGAAATTATCGACGGCAATAATGTATTCCAATTGTTGAATATTCATGTTTGATAGATTTTGTTTATGCAAAGATAAAAAATATCAGTTTGACTGATGCTATTTTTGTCCGTAAATTTGCAGAAAAAGTTACAAATAAAATAATCATCTAAAAAATTTAACAATTATGCAACCGATTATCAATTCACAATTACCTGAGTTTAAGGTACAAGCGTATCACAATGGAAGTTTCAAAACCGTGACCGACAAAGATGTGTTGGGCAAATGGGCGATTTTCTTCTTTTATCCTGCCGATTTCACTTTCGTTTGTCCGACCGAGTTGGAAGACATGGCGAATAAGTACGCCAAGTTCAAGGAAATGGGCGTAGAAGTTTATTCCGTCAGCACCGACACGCATTTTGTGCACAAAGCTTGGCACGACGCTTCCGAAACCATCCGTAAAATCCAATATCCGATGTTGGCCGACCCGACCGGCGCATTGAGCCGCGCATTCGGCGTTTACATCGAAGAAGACGGCTTGGCTTATCGCGGAACATTCGTCGTTAATCCCGAAGGAAAAGTCAAAGTGACTGAAATTCACGACAATGGTATTGGCCGCAACGCCGACGAATTGTTGCGCAAAGTAGAGGCGGCGCAATTTGTGGCTGCACATCCGAATGAGGTTTGCCCGGCAAAATGGCACAAGGGCGATGCGACTTTGAAGCCGAGCATTGACTTGGTAGGGAAAATTTAATCATAAGACATTATGTTAGATTCAACTTTAAAAGAACAACTAAAAGCTATTTTCGCCGATTTAAAAGCGGATTATGTTTTCAATATTACTGTTTCGCCCCAGCACGAAAGCCGGGGCGAACTGTTGGAGTTATTAAACGATGTCGCCGCCGCTTCCGAAAAAATTACTTGCCAAATAAATAATGGCGATGATTTATCTTTTTCTTTATTGAAAAACGGCGAAGACACCGGTATTAAATTCCGCGCCATTCCCAACGGTCACGAGTTTACCTCGCTGCTGCTGGCGATTTTAAATGCCGACGGCAAAGGCAAAAATATCCCCGACGAAGCGATTATCCAACGCATCCAAGCATTGAAAGGTAATATCTATTTAACAACTTATGTTTCTTTGACTTGTACCAATTGTCCCGATGTTGTACAAACGCTCAATCTCATGGCTTTGCTGAATTCTCGCATCCGTCACGAAATGGTCGATGGCGCTCTTTATCAGGAAGAAACAGAAGTTTTGAAGATTCAAGCCGTCCCGTCGGTTTTTGCCGATGGAAAATTGTTGCATGTAGGCAAAGCCGATTTGAGCGAATTATTGAGCAAATTGGAAATATATTATGGAGTAGAAACAAATACGTTGGAAATTTCCGAAAAACGGTACGATGTCATCGTGGTTGGCGGCGGGCCGGCGGGAAGCGCAGCGGCCATCTATTCGGCGCGCAAAGGCTTGAAAGTCGCAGTGGTAGCCGAGCGTATCGGCGGACAGGTGAAGGAAACCGTCGGCATCGAAAACCTGATTTCCGTTCCTTATATCACCGGTGAGCAATTGGCTGATAATTTAAGAATGCATCTTCAAAAATATGCTGTCGATTTATTAGAACACCGCAAAGTCGCCAAACTGGAAACTGCCGGTAAAGATAAAATCATTTCGACCGAAAGTGGAGAAAAATTCATCGCTCCTGCCGTAATTATCGCCACAGGAGCAAGTTGGCGCAAATTGAATGTCCCCGGCGAATTGGATTATATCGGTCGTGGCGTGGCATTCTGTCCGCATTGCGACGGGCCGTTTTATCAAAGCAAGCACGTGGCGGTTGTCGGCGGCGGCAATTCGGGCATTGAAGCGGCGATCGACCTTGCCGGCATTTGCTCGAAAGTGACGGTCTTCGAGTTTTTAGACGAACTGAAAGCCGATAAAGTCTTGCAGGAGAAAGTCCGGAGCCTGCCGAATGTAGAAATATTTGTTTCTTCGCAGACAACCGAAGTGGTCGGCAATGGCGAAAAAGTAACTGCTCTTCGCATCAAAAACCGAAAAACCGATGAAGAACGTTTGGTCGATTTAGGCGGCGTTTTCGTTCAAATCGGCTTGTTGCCTAACAGTTCCGTTTTCAAGGAAATAGTGGCAGTCAACCGTTTCGGCGAAATCGAAATTGATGCGCATTGCCGCACCAATCAACCGGGAATTTATGCGGCAGGCGACGTAACTACGGTACCTTACAAGCAAATCATCATTTCGATGGGTGAAGGCGCTAAGGCGGCGCTGGGCGCATTTGAGGATCGGATGTTGCAAACTTGATTTTACTTTTTCATTCTATTTTTTTATCTTTGCAATCGAAGACTAAAAACACAACTTAATTATATGCAAAACCCCATTTACCGAAACCATGGGAATTATCGGAAATTGTACAGTTACCAAAAAGCGGAAACGCTTTACGACATCACTTGTTTTTTCTGTGAAAACTTCTTGCGACGGGGCGATCGTACCATTGATCAAATGGTGCAGGCGGCTCGTTCGGGCAAGTTACATGAAAATTGTCATGACTCGCCCGCCCGAAACGATTGCTAATATTGCTATTTGTCTTTTGCGGCACACCGATTATTTATTGTTTCGGCAGTTGCAAGCATTAGAAAAGCAGTTTCGCATCGAAGGAGGCATGCGCGAGCGAATGTTGCGAGTGCGGCTTGAGGAGCGGCAAAGGCAGCAAGGAAAAAAGTAGAATCACCTGTCAATCAATCTTTAAGACTTTAAGACTTTAAGATTTTAAGACTTAAGCCCAACGATAATACCTGCTTTTCCCACAAAAAAATAAAAAAAACCTTGCATTTTCAATTATTCCTCCTTACCTTTGCAACCCGTTTTGTGTAAACGAGGATTTTTTAATAGTAAAAATAATAAGAATTAAGATTTTAAAATGCCTACAATTCAGCAGTTAGTGAGAAAAGGAAGGGCAACTTTGGTTGAAAAAGGAAAATCTCCTGCCTTAGACGCATGTCCCCAAAGACGAGGCGTTTGCGTAAGAGTTTATACTACTACGCCGAAGAAACCTAATTCCGCCATGCGCAAAGTGGCTCGTGTACGTTTGACCAGTTCGAAGGAAATTAATGCTTACATTCCGGGCGAAGGTCACAATCTGCAAGAACACTCCATCGTTTTGGTGAGAGGCGGTCGTGTAAAAGACCTTCCCGGCGTTCGTTATCACATTGTACGCGGAACCTTGGATACCGCCGGCGTAAATGGCCGTACGCAAAGACGTTCCAAATACGGCGCCAAACGTCCGAAAGCAGGTAAAGCAGCTCCTGCAGCAGCGGGCAAGAAAAAATAATTGAATAAGGAGCATTGAAACTCGAAAATAATTTTCAACTTTCAATTTTCAACTTTCAATTTAAAAAGGTTGAGTAAATTAAATTCGGAGGAATTTTATTGAAGATACCAAGAGTTTACAACCAAATTAAGAACAAAAATTATTAAAAGACAATGAGAAAAGCTAAACCAAAGAAAAGACAGGTTCTTCCCGATCCTGTGTTTGGTGATCAAAAAGTAACGAAGTTCGTTAACCATTTGATGTATGATGGCAAAAAAAGTATCGCTTTCGATATTTTTTATACTGCTTTAGATAAAGTCAAAACAAAATTGTCTAACGAGGAAAAATCTTCTCTCGATATTTGGAAACAAGCGTTAGACAATATTACTCCCTTAGTCGAAGTAAAATCCCGCCGTATCGGTGGCGCAACCTTCCAAGTTCCTACAGAAATCCGTCCGGATCGTAAAGAATCCATTTCGATGAAGAATATGATTACTTACTCTCGCAAAAGAGGAGGAAAATCAATGTCCGACCGTTTATCGGCCGAAATCGTGGATGCTTTTAACAATCAAGGCGGTGCGTACAAACGCAAAGAAGATATGCACCGTATGGCAGAGGCAAACAGAGCATTCGCTCACTTTAGGTTTTAATTAAAAATAGGAAATAGAAAAGGAATGGCAAAAGATTCAGATTTACAACTGAAATATACACGCAATCTCGGTATCATGGCTCATATTGATGCCGGGAAAACCACTACATCGGAACGTATCCTTTATTATACGGGTTTAACCCATAAGATCGGAGAAGTGCACGATGGCGCCGCTACCATGGATTGGATGGAGCAAGAGCAGGAACGGGGAATTACCATCACTTCCGCCGCTACCACTGCCAACTGGAAATACAACGGCGAAACTTACAAAATCAATTTGATCGACACTCCGGGACACGTGGACTTTACCGTCGAAGTAGAGCGTTCGCTCCGTATTTTGGACGGTGCGGTAGCTACATTTTGTGCCGTCGGCGGTGTTGAACCACAATCGGAAACCGTTTGGCGCCAAGCAGATAAATATCATGTTCCGCGAATCGGTTATGTAAATAAAATGGACCGTTCGGGAGCGAATTTCTACGAAGTGGTTCGTCAGGTGAAAGATGTTTTAGGCGCAAATCCTTGCGCAATCCAAATTCCCATTGGCGCCGAAGAAAAATTCAGCGGCATCATCGACTTGGTTCGGATGAAAGCCTTGTATTGGCACGACGAAACCATGGGTGCGGATTATTCCGTCGAAGAAATTCCGGCGGAATTGCTTGACGAAGCTGAAGAATGGCGCGATAAAATGCTCGAAAAATTAGCAGAAGTCGATGACGAGCTGATGGAAAAATATTTCGACGATCCCAGCACCATTACGGAAGATGAAATTCACGCAGCGATCCGTAAAGGAACGCTGTCGATGCAGATCAATCCGATGTTATTGGGTTCTTCGTTTAAAAATAAAGGAGTACAACCGCTGTTAGACGCCGCTTGCGCTTACCTGCCGAGTCCGGTCGATACCACGGCGATTGAAGGAACCGATCCCGATGATCCTGAAAAAGTGATCGTGCGCAAACCAAGTTCCGACGAACCTTTGTGCGCGTTGGCATTCAAGATTGCTACCGATCCTTATGTAGGCCGTCTTTGTTTCTTCCGCGTTTATTCGGGAGAAATTACGGCGGGTTCTTACGTTTACAATACCCGTTCGGGTAAAAAAGAACGCATTTCCCGTCTGTTCCAAATGCACTCCAACAAGCAAAATCCGAAAGAATTTATCGGATGCGGCGATATTGGCGCAGGCGTTGGTTTCAAAGATATTCGCACGGGCGATACCTTGTGCGACGAAAATCATCCGATCGTTTTGGAATCAATGGATTTCCCTGCTCCGGTAATCGGAATCGCGGTGGAGCCGAAAACCCAAAAAGATTTGGATAAATTGGGCATAGGACTTTCCAAACTGGCGGAAGAAGATCCGACTTTCACCGTGAAAACCGATGAAGAAACCGGGCAAACCGTTATTTCGGGAATGGGCGAACTGCACTTGGAAATTATCATCGACCGCTTGAAACGCGAATTTAAAGTAGAATGTAATCAAGGACGTCCTCAAGTTTCTTACAAAGAAGCAATTACAAAACAGGTTGAATTGCGCGAAGTGTATAAGAAACAAACCGGTGGTCGTGGTAAATTTGCCGATATGATTGTTCGTGTCGGACCGGCAGACGCCGATTTTGAAGGTGAACTGCAATTTGTGGACGAAGTCAAAGGCGGTAACATTCCGAAAGAATATATTCCTTCCATTCAAAAAGGTTTCCAACGCGCCATGAAAAACGGTGTGTTGGCCGGCTATGGTTTGGATAAATTGAAAGTGACGGTTTTAGACGGTTCGTACCATCCGGTGGATTCCGACCAATTGTCGTTTGAAATTTGTGCCATCCAAGCGTTTAAGAGCGCAGCCGAAAAAGCAGGTCCCGTATTAAAGGAGCCGATCATGAAAATTGAAGTGATCACTCCTGAAGAAAGTATGGGTGATGTAATCGGCGACTTGAACAAACGCCGCGGACAAGTTGAAGGAATGGACAGTAGCCGTACCGGAGCGCGTATCGTTAAGGCGCATGCTCCGCTTTCGGAGATGTTTGGTTATGTAACAGCTTTGCGTACAATTACTTCCGGTCGCGCTACGAGCACGATGTCATTCTCTCATTACGAAGAAGTTTCTCCTTCGATTGCGAGAACAGTATTGACTGAAGTGAAAGGACGTGTGGATTTGATAAAATAAATGGGGGAGGAAATGGCTCTTTTCCCATCGAAATAGAAAACAAAAATTAAAAAACAATGAGCCAAAAGATTAGAATTAAATTAAAATCGTACGATTACAACTTGGTCGATAAATCGGCCGAGAAAATCGTCAAAACAGTGAAAGCAACCGGAGCAGTGGTCAGCGGACCGATTCCATTGCCTACGCACAAACGGATTTTCACCGTGAACCGTGCCACATTTGTCAACAAAAAATCGCGTGAACAGTTTGAATTAGCTTCTTACAAACGCTTGATCGACATTTACAGTTCCACGGCAAAAACCGTCGATGCGTTGATGAAATTGGAATTGCCCAGCGGCGTAGAAGTAGAAATTAAAGTATAATTAATAACAATTGAAATGCCAGGATTAATTGGAAAAAAAATCGGAATGACATCCGTTTTCAGTGCCGAGGGAAAAAATCTTCCATGCACTGTTATCGAAGTAGGTCCTTGTGTAGTTACTCAAGTAAAAACCGTTGAGAAAGACGGTTACGAAGCAGTTCAATTAGGATTTCAGGACAAGACGGAAAAACACGCCACGAAGCCTGAAATCGGACACTTCAAGAAAGCAGGAGTAACGCCCAAGCGACACTTGGCCGAGTTCAAAGGACAGGGCGTGTATAAGCCCGGCGATGTGATTACAGTCGATTATTTCGACGGTGAATTGTATGTTGATGTGATTGGCACCTCTAAAGGAAAAGGTTTCCAAGGAGTTGTCAGACGTCATGGTTTCAAGGGAGTAGGAGAGGCGACTTTAGGACAGAGCGACCGGCAACGGCACCCGGGTTCTATCGGAGCTTGTTCGTATCCGGCCAAAGTATTCAAAGGAACCCGCATGGGCGGCCAAATGGGCGACAAACGGGTGACTACTCAAAATTTGGAAATAATTAAGGTATTACCTGAACACAACTTGCTGTTAGTCAAAGGTTCTGTTCCGGGAGCAAAAGGTTCAATCGTAATAGTTCAAAAGTAATGGAAATAAGCGTATATAATATTAAAGGAGAAGATACCGGTAAAAAGGTAAACCTGAAAGAAGGCGTTTTTGGCATTGAACCGAATGATCACGTGATTTATTTGGATGTAAAACAACATTTGGCAAACAAACGTCAGGGAACAGCGAAATCCAAAGAAAGAAGCGAAATATCGGGAAGTACCCGCAAATTAGGTCGTCAGAAAGGTGGCGGCGGCGCTCGTCGAGGAGATATTAATTCTCCGGTTTTGGTCGGTGGCGGTAGAGTATTTGGCCCCAAACCAAGAGATTACGGTTTCAAACTCAATAAAAAAGAAAAATCGTTGGCTCGCAAGTCAGCTTTGTCTTATAAAGCGAAGGGAGAGGCTATTACCGTTGTAGAAGATTTTACTTTTGATACCCCGAAAACCAAAGAATTTTTGGCTATGGCTAAAAATTTGAAAGTGGAAGGTAAAAAATTGTTGGTCGTTCTGCCGGAAAATAATCAAATTATTTATTTGTCAGCTCGTAACTTGCCGAAAGCCAGCGTTACAACCGTTTCCGAATTGAATACTTACAAAGTAATGGATGCCGCTCATCTGGTTTTGTTGGAAAGTTCGGTCACTGCTATTAATAACTTTTAATGAAAGGAGGAA
>JAISKG010000041.1 GCA_031261015.1 Dysgonamonadaceae bacterium
TTCATTTTAGAAAACAAACATCTTTATACACTCAATTACCGAACGACAGAACAATACCTGCAATCGGCTCCGCATACGCCATCGTTGCCGGTAGAATCGCCGGGCAGAGTAGGAGAGTGGCTTGGTTTTCAAATAGTTAAGCGATATATGAAAAACCATCCCCATACTTCCTGGGAGGAATTAATGGGGATGGTCGATTATCAAAAATTCTTGAAAGATTCGAAGTACAAACCTTAAAACGCTGCTTTAATTTTATCAACGTAATCAAGTTTCTCCCAAGTAAATAGCTCTACTTGTAAAGTCTTGACCGGTTCATTGTCGTAGCGCGAAGCAAACGTTTTGGTGACAATTTCGTTTTTCCGTCCCATGTGGCCATAAGCAGCAGTTTCCAAATAAATCGGATTACGCAATTTCAAGCGTTCTTCAATGGCTTTGGGGCGCATATCAAAAATAGCGGCCACTTTTTCGGCAATTTGGCCGTCGCTCAAATTCACTTTACTCTTGCCGAACGTATTAATGAAAATATTCATCGGTTCGGCCACTCCAATAGCATAAGCCACTTGCACCAAAATTTCGTCGGAAATTCCAGCAGCAACCAAGTTTTTGGCAATGTGACGAGCTGCGTAAGCTGCTGATCTATCTACCTTTGAAGGATCTTTTCCGGAGAATGCGCCACCGCCGTGCGCGCCTTTGCCACCGTAAGTATCTACGATGATCTTACGTCCCGTGAGGCCGGTATCGCCGTGAGGCCCGCCGATTACAAATTTTCCCGTCGGATTGACGTGATATTTGATACGATCGTTGAATAAGGCCTGTACATGAGGCGGATACTGCGCTTTTACGCGTGGGACCAAAATGTTTTTGACGTCTTCTTTGATCCTCGCTTGCATGGCTTCGTCCGAGGCAAATTCGTCGTGCTGCGTAGAAATCACGATCGTGTCGATACTTTCAGGCGTTCCATTATCATTGTACTGAATGGTTACCTGCGATTTAGCGTCGGGACGAAGGTAAGGCATCAACTTGATTTCGTTTTTGCGGATCGCAGCCAACTCCAATAACAAACTGTGCGCCAAGTCCAAAGCCAAGGGCATGTAATTGCCGGTTTCGCCGGTAGCGTAGCCAAACATCATTCCTTGATCGCCCGCGCCTTGATTCAATGGATCTTCGCGTTCCACGCCGCGGTTGATATCGCCTGATTGTTCATGAATGGCGCTTAACACGCCGCACGATTTAGCTTCAAACTGATATTCGCTTTTCGTGTAACCGATTTTATCGATCACTTGACGCGCAACTTCCTGTACATCAATGTATGCTTTCGATTTTACTTCGCCGGCTAAAACCACTTGCCCTGTAGTCACCAATGTTTCGCAAGCCACTTTCGAATTAGGATCGTAAGCTAAAAACTGATCCAACAATGCGTCGGAAATTTGATCGGCCACCTTATCGGGATGACCTTCGGAAACGGATTCCGATGTGAATAAATAACTCATAATATAAAGTTTTAAAAATAAAAAATCTGATAACAAGTTATCAGAAAGACGTGTAGATTTGTAAGGAAGAACCGCGAGAATCCGGTTTTTAGCATTTTTTTTCGTGGTTGCAAGCATACAAATCTATCCACTCTCTAATACGGCTGCAAAGGTAAGTATAATTTTTTAATTTGCCAAATGTAGAGTCGAAAAAATTTTCGCCCCGACAGCGCAACTCATTGATTATTATTGGTAAAATACCCGATTTTCATCACCGTTTCCTCAAATTTTTCGCGTGGAACCAACGATTTATTCCGGTATTTGGAACGATAATTATAAATCGTCGTGATGGAATATCGCAGGAAATTTGCAATCTTCGCGCTATCGGTAATTCCCAAACGCATCAGGGCGAAAATGCGCAATTCTACCGATAATTCGTTTTCATTTTTCAGAATAATCCGTTCTTCTTCAGGCAGTAATTTATTAAATTCATCTACAAAATCGGGAAATAAATTCAGGAAAGTACTGTCGAAATTTCTATAAAATTCCTTTAATTCGTCCTCGATAATTTGCGATGATTTAAGCATTTGGTACAATTCGTCCAACTTTCCGCCGGAAGCCTTTTTATTCAAGGATTTTCGGTAAGCTTCCAGTTTATCAATGTAAACCGAGCATTGATTCAAGAACCGGCCGATGTATTCTTCTTTGATGTGATTCGTTTCGGACAAGTGCCGGTTGATTTGCTTTAGTTCGTCGTAAGCTGCAATAACTTCTTGGCGCGTTTTAGCCAATTTATTCCTTTGCGATATTAAATAGAATACCAAACCGACTAGAAAAAGGAGTAAAATTCCGATCGCAACGATAAATCCCAACAGGTTGCGTTGGTGTTTTTCTTGCTGCAATTGATAGGCTTTGTCGATAATCGGCAAAATTTTCAAAATTTGAATATTCCTCAATCGTGCATTATAAAAATTGGCGTCCTCCAAACTTTTTTTGACATAACGGTTGGCGCGGACAATATCGTCGTCAGTCAGCAGGTAATACGACAAAATACGCAGTGAAGTATTTTCCTTGATCGAAGCGTAAATATCAGCGATGGCCGACTCTGCCAGATAAATTTTTTGCATTTGAATATCGCCTTTGGTTTCGTAAAGCAATGCAATCATGGAGGTTAGAATGGCGTATTCACGCGTATTCGGTTCAAAGGTCGCCAGATGCGGCAACAATGCTTTTTCGGCACGGGTAAAATCGTGTAATTCAATGTATTTTCGTCCCGAGTTAATGTCGTAACTGTAAGTATTTTGCGGAATGACCATCAAAGCCGAATCGCGGTAAGCATTGCGCATTTGACTGAATTTCAAACTTTCGGATTCGTCGGAGTATTCGCTCCAATATAAATAGACTTCGGCGTAACTGTTGTAATAAGAACCTAATTGATCGCCGATTAAGTCATTTTTATTAATCGAATCAAGCAGGTTGAGCGATTCCAGAAAGCGAGCAAAAGTGGAATACATGCGAGCCAATTGCATGTTGCATTCGTTGATCCAATAGTTATTTTTCGTTTCGCGCGCAAAATTCAAATGACGATTTACATAGTACATCGCAGAATCGACAATGTAAGCTTCATATTCCCTATATAGTTGAAAATAAGTCTGATGACGATCTTCTTCCGATAAATCTTTTTGGATTAACTGCCGCTTCAAATCGCTCAATCGAACTTCTTTTTCCTGATCAAAGACCGGCACTTCCTTGAGCGTTTTATCCAATTCCGTCAACAGAGAATCCAATTTGTTTTCCTTGGAATAACTTGACAAACAGGCAGATAAGAGAAAAAAGCACAGTATTCGATATTTTTTCAAATTCATCATTACTTTAGATTTAAGAAATTGAAACAAAGATGAACAAAGATAGAAACATTCGGGCAAATATGAAAAAAATTTCAGGCAATATTTTTCTTTCAGAGATCTTTCACGAGTATTTCTTTGTTATTCAAAAACATATCTTCGCGAAGTTGCAAAATCTTTTCCCATTCGGCATGAAATTTATGTTTCTTATCAATTTTGAAATGTTCCACACCATGCTGATCAATTTTGGAAAAGAAGTAACTCAAAGTCACTTGATTAATGTCAACAGCCGGTTGATAATTAGCGTACGAATCGCAGTCTTTGATCTCGTTGACAATTCCCACTTCCGTCAATCGATACAGAATCCGGTTGGTCAGATGAATAGGAATTTTGTTCTCCTGTGAAATTTCGTTGGCTGTATAAGGAACTTCGCCTTTTTCAAAACGCTTCATTATCAGATTGGTAACAGTCAATAATAGAAAATCCCAATACCTGCGCGAAATATTTTTACTTTCGGCGGCAAATTCGTAATTCCGAACGTTTTGTCCCGCGTAAGCAATCTCCGCGCCAATCAAGCAAATCACCCACGACAATTGCATCCACAATAATAATAAAGGAATAAACGCAAAACTTCCGTAAATCGCGTTGTATTTCGACACCCACATTTGTCCATGGACATACAGATATTGAAAGAAATTGAAACTAATGGCAGCAACAACACCGGCATAAAAAGCATGATTGAATTTTACTTTTGTATTAGGCATATACATGTACAGGCCGGTAAACATAAATACTGCAATAATAATCGGTACAATTGTCAATAGTACTTCGTAAACAGGAGCCAATACTTGATAATCTTGCAATGTACTGAAAGTAGCAGTAAACAAAATGGAAATTCCCGACGAACAAATTAAAAAGATAGGAAGAATAAGGAACACGGAAAAATAATCCGTGAATCTTCTAACGTAAGATCTGCCTTTCGGAACTTGCCAAATCAAATTGAACGTATTCTCAATATTGGAAATCAAACTGAAAACCGTATAAAGCAAAACCAGCAAGCCGATCCCCAAGAAAACGCCGCCTTTCATTTCCTGCATATAAGAATTGACAAATGTAAATGCTTGCGACATCGCTTCCTGTTGTCCCGGAAAATACTGAAACAACTGGCTTTCCACAATATTTTGAAAACCAAATCCTTTCGCAATTGCAAGTAACACAGCCAACAATGGAATCAAAGAAAGAAATGTACTATAAGTGAGAGCGGCAGCACGTTGCTGAAGATTGTCGCTTTGGTATCGTTTAATCGCTAAAGTCACGATTTTGATCAAGTTATATCTTCTTCGCTTCTTCGCATTGGTAATATCCGACGACATAATCCGCCAAATATCTTCTGTGATAAACACCCAGAGTTTGGACAGCATTTTCGGTAAATCACTTATTTTCATGTTTGATCATTTTTCAAAAAAGTAGTCAATCTATAAGCCGGATTCTGTTGAATATCTGTCATTTATCTACATTTAACGTCGCCGTTAAACTTTAGCGATCTACCCCCCGGCATCGGACGAGCCATCCTACGTGCGCCGGTGTACA
Source organism: Dysgonamonadaceae bacterium (assembly GCA_031261015.1). Taxonomy (GTDB): domain Bacteria; phylum Bacteroidota; class Bacteroidia; order Bacteroidales; family Azobacteroidaceae; genus Azobacteroides. Next base: position 4,904 of record JAISKG010000041.1, read on the forward strand.
TGATCTTGCAATCCCTAAGCAGTACGGCTTCTTATATTGCTATAAGAACCGGTAAGCTCTTACCTCACCTTCTCACCCTTACCTTCCGTAGAAGGCGGTTCTTTTCTTCTACTTAACTCTGCTCTCGCAAACAGCTATCCGTTAGATAGTAGGGTGCTCTGTATTGTCCGGACTTTCCTCTTTTTATTGCTAAAAAGCGACAGATCGATTGACTACGCGACAAAGATAATCATTTTAATTCAATGTTACAAATGTACACTATATTACAAATGTAATATCCATTCCTTTTGAATTACCGATTCACATTTGTATTTGCAGCATAAAAAATGAGAAAAATCAATGAAATAATCTCACTTTCCTGTTTCTTTATCTGATTCTTAATTTAAGGATACATACTATTAAAAACCAGATATTTAATAGTATTTATTTAGATCAATGATTTAAGTATTTGAAGAATCTTGTCAAAAACAAATGTAATTCCTGTTATTTTCAAGTAATTTGGAAAGTTTTATATCTAAAAATCAAATATATACACTCAATATATAAAGTTATTTATAGCTAATATTTTCACTAAATACAATTGTA
>JAISKG010000069.1 GCA_031261015.1 Dysgonamonadaceae bacterium
TTTTACGCAATCGACTGTGGCTCCGATATTTTCACCACAATGACAGATAAAAACTCCTATTCTTGACATAGATACTGACGAATTAAAAAATTACGAAATCGCAAATTTCGGTTGAACGAATAATTTATTCAATCCCAATTCTTTAGCTTCAATTCCGTCGGCCAATCCGATGGCTTGCGTGAGATACAGCACGGGAATCGTAGTTTTCATTTGCAAATAACGGTCGATGTGCGGCCGTCGCATATCCAGATTGGATTGACACATGGGACAGGCAACAATGATTGCTTCCGCTTGCTGATCCATGGCTTCCTTCACAATCTTGCCCGAAAGTTTCGCGACGAAATCGGTGCGAGAAATCGACAATCCTGCGCCGCAACATTCGGTTTTGAATGGCCATGCGACAGGTTCGGCGCCGATTTTGCGCATCAAACGATCCATCGTTTGCGGATCTTCTTCGCGGTCGAATTTCAAAACATCGTGCGGACGCACAAGCAGGCAGCCGTAATAGCAAGCCACTTTCCGATTGAAAGGATGAACGACTTTTTCTTCGATTTGACCGGCAATGACTTCTTCGATAAATTGAATCACATTCAAAATTTTGCGATCGCCCGAAAGCGGCAATTGCAAAATCTCCGACACTTCTTTTTTCAAGTTGTCATCTTGATTCAATTCGTGTTGCGTAACCGTTAAGCGATTGTAGCAAGCGGCGCAAGGTACCAATATTTCCTTCAGTCCCTGTTTTTCGGCCAAAGCCAAGATACGCGCAGGTAACGAAAGCGCCAAAGTGCGGTTGAGGTTGTGAGCCGCTGTTGCTCCACAACAATTCCAATCGTCTATTTCCTCCGGTTCAAAATCAAATGCTTTCGCCAGAGCCAAAGTCGATTGCGTATAATCGGAAGCCGTGCCTTTGAGCGAGCAACCCGGATAAAAGCCTATTTTTTTCTTCGTAGTCATGACGGTAAATTTTGGGTCTTTTTGAAAATTCTCCGGATGTTGTTTCTCTGTTTGATCAGTTCGGGGAAAAGCGGTAATTTACCATGCAACAGCATTTTCGGAGCCAAAGTTAAATCTTGGAAAAAATGTTTCGTGCGCAATTTGTAATCAACCACCAAGCCCGCTTCATACGAACGTCCCGTGAAACGGATCATATCCAAAAATGCGCGGTGAAACGGTATAATGTTGCGTTTCGCGTGCTTATTGGGCAAGCCTTCGCGAATCGAGCGTTGTCGCAAATAATCCATCACTTTCGGAATATCAATTGCCATCGGGCAACGGGAAATGCACATTTCGCAGGAAACGCACAGCCAGATCGCTTCCGACCGAAGCAAATCCTTATCGGTCTGCTCGTCTTCGACTTGCAGCATCCTCATCACCGTATTCGACGTAAAATCCATGTCGGCAGCCAGCGGACAGCCTGCCGAACATTTACCGCATTGATAGCAACGGGCGCTGTTTACGCCCGTTGCCGCCAAAATATCGTGACTCAGCGTGTTTTGATGATTCATGGTTACTCCTTGAATATTAAATTCCTATCGCGTGAATAATAAAATAAAAAATCGCAGCCAGCAACGCGCTGACAGGTATTGTTAAAATCCATGCCCAAAGCAAGTTAATCGTAATTCCCCAACGCACAGCCGACAATCGTTTGAATGCGCCGACACCCATAATCGCTCCGGTAATCGTATGCGTGGTACTGACGGGAATTTTCAGAATTTCGGTCAGGTAAAGCGTTAATGCTCCGGAAGTTTCGGCCACAACGCCTTCCAGCGGAGTGACTTTTGTGATGCGCGATCCCATCGTTTTGATGATGCGCCAGCCGCCCGACATCGTTCCCAATGCAATAACCGTGAAGCAGGCCAGCGGCACCCAAGCCAATTCCGTTTTGTCGGCCATTTCCTTGATGCTTTCCATGTGCATCCAGCTGGGCATCACACCGGAAACGGCAACATCATGCGTCGCAGCAATCAATGCTGCACCGACAATTCCCATTACTTTTTGCGAATCGTTCAATCCGTGTCCGATACTGAAAAGTCCCGAAGAAACCAACTGCAAGTGTTTGAACCACCGATTCGCTTTGTGATGGCTCACTCTGCGGCAAGTCCAATAAACGACTGTCGTAAAGAAAATGGAAACCAGCATACCGATAAGCGGCGCCAAGATAATAAAAAGCGCAATCGTCAAAACACCTATATTTTCTTTGCCGGAAGCGCTAACCCAATTTGTCCAGTGCACCACATCGAAACTCCAGACGCTGGCAATTGCCGCTCCCATAAATCCACCGATCAATGTATGCGACGACGAGGAAGGAATACTCAGCCACCAAGTCAACAAATTCCACGAAATGGCTGCCAGCAAACCGGCAAGAATCACCGGTAAAGTGATAAAGTGCTCAAATACAGTCTTAGAAACCGTATTCGCAATGCCAAACTCGCCGATAATGTATTTAGCAATAAAAAAGGCAATGAAGTTGAATGCAGCCGCCCAAAGCACCGCCTGCAAAGGACTTAAAACCTTAGTCGATACAATGGTTGCAATCGAATTGGCTGCATCGTGAAAGCCGTTAATATAATCAAAAACCAGGGCAAGAACAATGATCGTAATCAGTAAAACCATAAATCTTAATTTGTTAAGCGTATTTTACGATAATTGTTTTCAACACTTTGCCAACGTTATTGATTTTATTGGCCGATTTTTCCAGTTCCTGAATGATCTCCTTGAGCTTAATCAGTTCAAGAGTTTGTATATTGCTCTTAAACAAGTAAATGATGCCTTTTTCGTAAACCGCATCAGCTTGTTCTTCCAGATTTTTGATTTCTTTAGCATGTGCGCGGATATCTTGATCCGATTTTTTCAAATTCGTTAGTTCGCGAACCGCCAATTGAATTTCGGTCGTCCCGCTTTTGATCAATTCGGTCAATTGCCGCGTTTCATCCGTCAATGTGTCAGGCGAATAGAGCAGCACTTTTTGAGCGGCACGATTGATGGAGTCGATAGCGTCGTCCATTTGGTCGGCCAGCGCGCTGATGTCTTCCCTGTCGAACGGAGTGATAAAAGTATCGTTGAGCGACTTGAAAATTCTTCCGGTTACTTTATCTCCTTTTACTTCTTCTTCTTTAATCAGTCTTGCTAATTCAGCTCTTTTTTCTTGACTATCGGAGGCAAATAACTCTCTTAAAAGTACAGCTGCCTGATCCAACACGTCGGCTGTTTCGTTGAGTAAGGGAAAGAATTTCACATCTTTAGGAGCAAAGATACTGAGAATACCATTAAGTTTCATGTGATATTTTTTTATAATTACTATCTGAGTTTATTGTTCATTGAAAGGGTGATTTACTTTGCAAATGTAGGTGAATTTTTTCACATTTCATGCAGGTAAATAAAAATTTTGAGTACAAGTCGCGCTTCTTTTCATGAAAAATTGGATTATGCAAATTTTTCGGCTCTGCCACCCACCACCCTACAAGTGAGCGAGACAAAAAGGCGGACAATAAGTTATAATATGATTTTTTTTTTGAATAATGGTTAGATGAAACGTAAAAACATGTATTTTTGCAGACAATTGATTGACACTGTTTATTTGGCAAAAACAATAAAAGTTGATAACAATCAATCATAAAAATAATTATGTCCGAATCTCAAAACATAGAAAATTTATTACAAGAATGGCGCAATGCACAACCTTTGAATGCCACACTTCAAAAGCGTTTCGACCAGGCGTTTACGGTAGATTTCAATTTCAATTCAAACCATTTGGAAGGAAACACGCTTACTTATGGGCAAACTAAATTATTGCTGCTTTTTGGCAAAATAAAAGGCGAGGCATTGTTTCTCGATTGCGAAGAGATGAAGGCGCACAATGTCGGACTTGAAATGATGAAAATTGAGGCATTAGACCGAGAGCGACCGTTGTCGGAAAATTTTATTCGCGAATTGAACCGTACTATTCTTGCAGGCGACTATTACAAAGTAAGCCACGATGGCAGTTACCGGTATAAAATTCATACGGGAGTTTACAAAACACGCCCCAATTCTGTTATCACACCCGCAGGCGAAATGTTTGATTATGCCTCGCCCGAAGAAACATCCTCGCTTATGGGCGATTTAGTAGAATGGTACAACGCCGAAGAACAGAAAGCGGCTTTGTCGCCCGTAGAATTGGCTGCACTGTGTCATTATCGCTACATTCGCATACACCCTTTTGAAGACGGCAACGGACGGATTGCCCGACTGCTTGTAAATTACATTCTTTTGCGACACAATTATCCAATGGTAGTAATACCAACAGCCGACCGCAAAAACTATCTAAATGCGTTAAGTCTATGCGATGAAAACACAGGAAAAGAACCCTATAATGGCGCAAATGCTACACTCGAACAGATAAAACCGTTTTACGATTATATCTATGTTTTTTTTGTTAAAAAATTGATTTCATCTGTACAAATGATAAAAGGATTGGTTTCTGATATTTCCGAAACAGACGAGGAACAACAAAAACAATCCCTAACAAGCGATAATGTCAGTGTAAATGTCAGTGTAAACATGGATACAAATGTCAGTGTAAAAGATAA
>JAISKG010000150.1 GCA_031261015.1 Dysgonamonadaceae bacterium
AAGTGTCGTCCCTGCGGGACTGCAAACATGATTTTACATTACCCATACAATTCGTTATAGAGCCCTAATTTTTGATACTTCAAAATATTTTTACCGTTTTTCAGATAAATGCAACAAAAACATTTGCAAACTATTTGTTTGTTTAAAAATTTTGCGCTACCTTTGCGGAAAATTTTTATTATGACTACAAAAGACGAAATCGTATTGTATCAGCCGGATAATTCTATTCGGCTGGATGTGAGGGTGGAGAGAGAAACGGTTTGGATAAACCGGCAACAGATGGCACTGCTGTTTGACAGAGATGTCAAAACGATTGGCAAACACATCAATAATGCGCTGAAAGAAGAGTTGGCAGGATTTTCAGTTGTCGCAAATTTTGCGACAACTGCCACGGATGGGAAAATTTATCAAGTTGAGCATTACAATCTTGATATGGTTATATCTGTGGGCTATCGCGTAAAATCCAACCAAGGCATTCAATTTCGCGCGTGGGCAACGAGTGTCTTAAAAGACTATTTGCTAAGAGGTTACGCAATAGGTCCGCGCATAGAGCAATTGGAATATCGTATGACTGAAACCGAAAAGCAAATCGCATTTTTCGTGCAAAAAGCCCTGCCGCCAATAGAAGGCATTTTTTACAACGGGCAAGTTTTTGATGCCTACACATTTGCTGCCGAGTTGATAAAATCGGCAAAGAAGTCGATTGTTTTAATTGATAATTACATCGACGAAACGGTGCTCACGCTGCTGTCCAAACGGAAGCGAGGCGTGAGCATGACCATTTATACCCCCAAAATCTCCGCACAATTGCAATTGGACTTGGAAAAACATCAGGCGCAATACGCCCCGATTGCTGTCGAAACATTCCCGAACGCGCACGACCGCTTCCTGATTATTGACAACGAGGTGTATCACATTGGCGCATCGCTCAAAGATTTGGGCAAAAAATTGTTTGCATTTTCAAAATTGGGGTTGGAGGCGGGGATGTTTACGGCTCTCCACAAGCACGATGTAACGGCATTCGACTAAGCCTAGCTCAATTTGGATTTGGGATTTGGATTCGCCAAATTTGTTTCATTCCAAATTTTTTTGTAACTTCGCAGCCGAAAAACTCACAAAATTACGAATGAAACATTCATATTTTTACGAATGAAATGCTTCTTTTTTTACGAATGAAATGCTTCTTTTTTTACGAATAGGCGTTACAATGCGATTATGGGCTATAGATATAGATATGTTGATGATGATTTGGAGGGGCGGTTAAAACGTGCCGGGGCTGTGTTGATTCGCGGTCCTAAAGGGTGTGGGAAGACCGAAACGGCTCGCCATTTTGCTAAAAGCGAGACGGTTATTGATGTCAGCCCCAATACAAAAAATATAATGACACTTGACCCGAAATTGCTGCTTGCCGGAGATACTCCGCATTTGCTGGATGAATGGCAAGAGCAGCCCGATTTGTGGAATTATGTGCGGCACGAGGTGGATAATCGCAAACTGAAAGGGCAATTTATCCTAACGGGTTCCGCAACGCCCGATGATGAGGCTAAACTTCATTCCGGTGTCGGCAGGTTTTCGGTGATGCAGATGCGCCCGATGTCGCTCTTTGAAAGCGGTAAATCGTCCGGCGAAGTCAGCCTGAAAGCCCTGCTCAATGGGGAAAAGATTGGCTCGACTTTTCACGAAGCAAATATAACGCAAATTGTGGATAACCTGATACGAGGCGGTTGGCCCGGCATACAGGAACTTGACATTGAGGATGCACGGCTTTCTGTGCTTGATATGCTGGAACTTATTACGGAGGTTGACATCAGCAGAGTGAGCAGCATGAAGCGCGACCCCATCAAAGTGAGGCGGTTGATGTCGTCCATTGCGCGAAATATCGCGAATGAGGTCAAGATTGAGACCATCGCCACGGATGCCGTTATCGACGCTTTGCGCGTAAAAAAATTAAAAACTCTTTTTTTGAACATTTTTTGAACATTTTTTGAAAATATATTGGAAAACATTTGGTAGATTGAAAAATTATGCGTATCTTTGCCCTCGGTTAGAATAAATTAAGTAATTTAAAATAAAAGTGTCGCAATGGAACAGCAAGAGAACAAAATACGGGTAAGTCCGTTTTATATGAGAGGAAATGCCAAATTCCCGGTTATTTTATTGGGAATGGCATATTTAATGTGGTTTTTGATTAGTCCTAATGACCCTAATAAAGGGCATTATGCCGTGCTTTTTGGGCACGCGATGTGGACGCCGGTAGCGTTCCCGTTCTACTATGTCTTTATGCCCATAAGAGTATGGGCATCCGTTTGGGTTTCGCGGGTGGTGGTCACGCTGAATAGAAGTTCGTTTGGGTGGGCAATATTTGCTTTTGTATGCCCGATAATAGCCTTATATTTCGTCAACCACTTGGAAAAAGACCCCGATTATTCAATGTCCAAATCAAAGGGGCGTATCATCCGAAAGAAAATAAACAGGGGGTTGGCAGTTTTTACAGGATTGGTTATTTTGGTTGCCGCCATTTTAGTGCTCAGCTACGATTTCCCCAACATAAATTATTTACGAAGGGTGCAAATACTGCTGTCATTTTTTGCAATAAAAATCTGCGCATTCACGTGGGCAAAAAGGCTCGCTTTTGGACAAAATAGAAATCATACCTATTGGGCATTGGCAGCCTGTCTGTGCTCATCGGTAACGCTTATCGCACTTGGATTTCTACCCAAACTGCCCCAGAAAGCACCGTCAGCTCCTCATTGGGCAAAAAAAATCTATACGTCGATTTTCTATCTTTGTTCACTCGCGCTATTTGCTGCTGATTTGCTATTTCTGAGTTTACTAAGCTACGACAATTGGTATGGAAAGGAGTTTGAGAAAAGAAATGAACTCGCATTTAGATACATGGGCGAAGAACGCATTCGGGTTTATGAAGGGAAAAAATGTGGTGCGATAAATATGTGGGGGAAAAATGTGATTCCGTGTTACTATCAATCCATAGGCAGTTTTTCCGACAATGGGCTTGCCCCTTTGAAACAGTATAACAAGTGGGGATATATAGATAAAAAAGGAAAAATAATCATCCCGTGTGAATTTGAAGATGCCGAGCCGTTTGATAAAACTTCCGGTCTGGCACGTGTGAAGCTGTTTGGGGCTGACGAATGGGAGCCTATAGACAAATCAGGGAACTTGCTTACCCCGATAGAAAAGCAATCGCCACCGCCGGATGCAGAGCAGTCAACACCGCCGGATACATTACCGGACGGAGAGCATTCGGAATTATCGGACGAGGAATTTTACCACCCAACACTAC
>JAISKG010000256.1 GCA_031261015.1 Dysgonamonadaceae bacterium
TTAAAAGAAAGTGAACTTGCGGAAACACAATTGCTAATGGGATTCCGGGAAATCCGCCGCCGGTGCCGACATCCAGCACGGCCGAGCCATTGGTGAAGCGAATTATTTCGGCAATTCCCAAAGAATGAAGGATATGTTTTTCGTATAAATAATCAATATCCTTGCGTGAAACCAAGTTGATTTTGCTGTTCCAATCGACATATAAACCTTGCAAATCAGCAAATTGCTTCTTCTGTTTTTCGTTTAAATCCGGAAAATATTTGAGAATTAATTCGATTTCCATAATCAACGATGCAATGCGGCTAAAGGATTGTCGCTTTTCATATAGATGAGCGCTTCATCGAAAGGGATGAATACTTGAGTGAATGCGATCAGGGAAGTTCCGATTTCGCCTTCGTTGAAATAATAGGTAATTCCTTTATTATCAACGGTAAAATTATTGTTAGGGACGATTTCGCGGCAACTGTTGTAACCCAGATTTTCCAAATCGTCGGGATTGTTCAAGCGATTGGCTTCGGCCAATTTTTTCACGAAAGCGACGGACAGGTTCTGAGTATAATTAACTCCAGCAAAGTCTTCTTCTTGAAGCAGTTTCCCGGTTCTCAGATTATACACGTAGCCTCTTACATTTTTAGAGCAGCGTGCGCCGCCGTTGTAGCTTACTTTTTCGACAATAAACGAAATAAATCCGTTCTGGTTGAAAAGTAATTGATTTTTCAGGTGAATGTAGCAGGCAAAACCGTTGTCGTCCTTCTTCTCGATTTCTTCCTCGTCATTGGATTGGGCGGGTTTTGCCGCTTCGGTTTGCTGAAACTCGTTGACATATAGTTTGGTAAATTGGACGGGTACTTGCTGCGGATCAAGCAGCACAAACGAATCGTCGAAGGTACATTCCGTAAATAGATTTTGCAATTCTTCCAATTGCGCTTGATCGGCTGAATCGGGATAGCTGAACTCGATTTGGATATTACAAGCTGGCTTCGAGGTATCATTCTGTAAATGATGGGTTTCATTCAGATGGACGACGGAAAAATGAATGGCATTATTCGTTGATCCGGCGTCTCGCCAGCAACTGGTTAGTCCTGAAAGAAGCAAGGCGCCGATGGATATGTAGGCAACCGGTTTGTTCATTTTCAATACTATAGTACTATTAGACAACAAATTAATCATGTGTAAGGTTAATGTTTCTCGTTTCCGTATGCAAATTTACACATTAAATTTAATTTTCCGTATTTTATCTCAATTTTTTCGTTTCAGTGGCAAGATGTCCGAGATAAAACGAGTTGTCCGGTTTTTCGGAAGTATTCATAGTGAAGTGGCATAAAATTTTAACAGACAATAACAGAGTTATTTAGATCAATTGGAGAGAAAAAAAGGTCTTAAAATTTGTTCCATTTAAAGAATTTTTGCAATTTTGCATGTTTGAATTTGAAAAATACAAATGAATTACGCCATAATTGCAGCAGGAGAAGGTTCTCGTTTGGTTCAGGAAGGAGTGAAATTTCCCAAGCCTTTAGTCCAATTAAACGGAACATCTCTGATAGACCGGTTGATCGCTATTTTTACTCAAAATAACGCCGATTCCATCAACATTATTATTAATGAAGAGATGGTAGAATTAAAGGAACATTTACAATCGTTGGTTGTAAATGTTCCTTTTCATTTAATAGTGAAATCGACGCCAAGTTCGATGCATAGCTTTTACGAATTGAGCCGTTTCTTGCAAAACGGCAAATTCTGTCTGACGACAGTGGACACCATTTTCAAGGAAGAAGAATTTTCCGCTTTCATCCAAGCCTTTGAAAACGATTCGGAACACGACGGACTGATGGCTGTGACGGATTACATCGACGATGAAAAACCCTTATATATCGACGTAGAACCCAACACCTTGCAAATCAAGGATTTTCTGGATATTCCCGAACATCGTGAACGCTACGTTTCGGGCGGCATTTATTGCCTGACTCCGAAAGCAATTCCTATTCTGCACGAATGTATGGAACAAGGTTTATCGCGCATGCGCAACTATCAACGGCAATTGATTCGCAAAGGCTTGAATCTGAAAGCTTATCCTTTCAAAAAAATCATCGACATCGATCATGCCGGCGATATTGCCAAGGCCGAACAATTTTTAAAGGAAGAATTTAAATGAAAATAGCAGGAATACGCAGAGGAAATCAATATTCGCCGAACCACATCGGAAATGACGCCGCTATTTTCAATACAACGGTCAAATACTTGCAACAAAAAGGTTGCGAAGTCGTCGAATATACGGAAGATGAATTTCAATCGTCCGAAATCGAAGCCGACACCTTATTTAATATGGCGCGCGATATCCGGTCGATTTTCAAATTACAACAATTGGAAAAAGCCGGTAAAAAAGTCGTTAATTCCGGTTATGGAATCGAAAACTGCACACGCGAAAAAATGACTCGTCTTTTGATAAATGCAAATATTCCGCATCCCGAAAGTCTGATTGTTCCTACCGATCGTCCTCTGCCGGAAGCATTTGCTACGCTCGGCGATCGTTGCTGGATCAAGCGAGGCGATTCTCACGCCATTCACCGTGAAGATGTGACTTATGCTTACGGCCGCTCTCAAGCCGAAAACCTGATTCAGGAATATGCCTTGCGCGGAATCCCCAACGCAGTGATCAACAAGCATTTGGAAGGCGATCTGGTGAAATTTTACGGCGTCAATCATACCGATTTTTTCTATTGGTTTTATCCTGACATTCACAGTCACAGCAAATTCGGTTGGGAAGTCATCAACGGAGCAGCTACAGGTATCGCTTTCGATCCGAATCGATTGAAACAAATTTGCGACCAGGCAGCCCAAACGTTGAATGTATCGATTTATGGCGGCGACTGTGTGATTGATAAAAAAGGCGAAATCCGCTTGATTGATTTCAACGACTGGCCGAGTTTCGCGCCTTGCCGCGATGAAGCCGCTCCTCGTATAGCCGAATGTATTTATCATATAGCGAACCAATTATGAATCCTTCAGATAAACCCACTTTGGCATCGACCCTGAAATCGACAGACACAGAAGAGTTCATCGACTTGCACTTTTATCGTCCGATTGGTTATCAATGGGCTTTGTTTTTCAATAAATTAGGCGTTAC
>JAISKG010000099.1 GCA_031261015.1 Dysgonamonadaceae bacterium
CAATTCCTTTGAAATGAAAGAACTAAATACGTTTAATTTTTACGGGCAATGTCCCAATCCTTACTTGGATGCAGGATGGTTAATTTCGCATTACGGTTATGCCGATTATCGCATTGTGCAGGTGCAAGGTGGATTTGCCAAAAAGATTTTTTCGGAATTATCGGCCGGAATAAATCTTCGTTATTTTTACGAAAATTCCTTTCTTGCGGAAAAAGTAAATTATGCGTGGAATGCAGATGTAGGCCTTTGCTATCAACCAAATGAAACCTTTGTATTCAGCTTGTTGGCCGAACAAATTTTACATACTTTTCCCGAAGATCGTTGGAAAATTCATGCAGGTCTTGGTTATCAGGCAACCGGTCAATGTTGGTTAGCAGCCGAAATATTCTACGATGCCGAACACCAATTTAATCTTTCATTAGGAATTGAATATGAAATCATTGAGTCTTTGCAAGTGCAGCTCGGCATTCAAACTTCCACGCAAATGCCCTCGCTCGGAGTAGCTTACCGCTTGAATAAATGGGATATCGCCACCGGATTTGCAATGCATCCCACGTTGGGAATCAGCAGCATGGTCAGTATGAGTTATCAATTTTAAACCTTATGAAAAAAATAGTATTCATTTCCTTAACATTCGCCTTAACTTTTTGTTTATCGGCGCAAAACACTTCGTGGACGTCTTATTTGGAACAATTGGCTGATGCGGAAGAAATCAACGAAGACGATTTGGAAAATCTTTACGAAGAATTGACTTATTTAAGCGAACATCCATTCAATATTCACACAATGACCAAAACGGATCTGGAGCGTTTGCCTTTTTTGAATGCGATCCAAATCGAAAATTTGCTCTACTATATCTATAAATACCAACCTATTGTCGATCTTTACGAATTGAAAAACGTGGAAGATTTAGACCGGCAAACCTTGATGTATTTATTGCCTTTCGTGTATTTAGGGGAAACGGAAAATTCACCGGAGCGGTCGCCGGTTCGCCTGAAATACAGCAAGCAGGAATTGGCGGTTCACTCACATTATACGCTTCAACCTCAGGCAGGTTACTCCGACGGGAAATATGCCGGCGATCCGCTGGCGCTTTCATTTCGTTACCGCTGGAACTCCGGCGACCGCATTCAATTCGGCCTTACCGGAGAAAAAGATCCCGGAGAAGCTTTCTGGAACGAACGAAAGAAAGGTTTTGATTTTTACACAATGAATTTAACTATCAAAGAATTAGGTTATTTAAAAACGCTTTCTTTAGGTGCATATCGCCTGTCGTTCGGCGAAGGATTGATTCTCAATAATCATTTTTCGCTGGGCAAAACAGCTGACGCTACGCACATTCACAGGCAAAGTACAGGCATTCAACGGCATTTATCAACCAATGAAAATCAATATTTTAATGGAATCGCAAGCGCGTGGCAATGGGGACAGTGGGAAGCAACCGGTTTTTACTCGCACCGGCTGTTGGATGCGACGGCCGACAGCGCTTTTATTTACAGTATTCAAACCGATGGTTTTCATCGGACAATCAATGAATTAAATAAGGAAAAACAAGCTGAAGCCAATCTGTTCGGAGGAAATATTCAATGGAGAAATGATCGTTTATCTTTAGGCACCACAGCGATTTACTATTCTTTCGGCGACAAAGCAACCAATCCGGAGTGGAAACCTTACAATATGTTCTATTTTCGAGGGAAAACGAATGCGAATACCGGATTTCATTATTCATACCGCCGGAAACGCTGGATTTTGCAAGGCGAAACGGCTTGGGATGCTTCGGGGAAACCGGCGACGCTTCATTCGCTGTTGGTTACGCCGGCATCCGGGCTGGAATGGGTAGCCGCATTCCGTTCTTACGCCAAAGATTATCAAGCGACGTATGCCCGCGCCTTGGCCGAATCGTCCACGGTTCAGAACGAAACCGGTTTTTATACCGGCATCAAAATCAATTTTCTTACCCGCTGGGAATTAACAGCTTATTGGGATTATTTCCGTTTCCCATGGCTCAAATACGGCATTGATTCGCCGTCTTCAGGGAACGATTGGTTAGTGCAGTTAAATTATTTTCCTCGAGCGAATTGGCAAATGAATTTTCGGTACAAGCAAAAAGAAAAGGCGCAAAATGCAGCGGCGGCCGGCAACATCGAATATCCGGTTAATCCCGTGCGGCAGCATCGCTTACGCTATCAATCGGATTACCGGCCAAATCCAAAGCTCCGGTTGAAATCGCAAGCGGATTATCATTTGGTTTCGGCTTCCGAAAAACGCTCGGCAGGCTGGAGTTTCACGCAAACCCTCTCCTACTCAATCCCTTCCGCACATTTGCAGTTGGATGGTAGTTGCGCCTATTTCCATACGGACGACTGGGACAGCCGAATTAGCCTGTATGAAAAAAACGTCCTTTACGCTTCCGGTTTTTCCACTTACTACGGGCACGGACTGCGATATTATCTTTTATTCCAATGGAAAATCGCGCGTCCGCTGACGGTTTATTTAAAGGCAGGATCGACGCATTATTTTGACAGGAACAGCATCGGTTCGGGGCCGGAGGAGATTCAAGGGAAGGAGAAAAGTATGGTGTATGGGACGGTGAAGTATAGTTTTTGAAGAAATGAACAAACAGTTTTCATATTTCAATGGCGAAATTAATAATCTTGTGAAAATAGCTAAAAACAAGGATAATACGCTTGTAAAATACGTACTTTTACAAGTATCTCCTTCGCTTGTCTATGATTTAAGTAAAGCCGGTATTGATATTGACGAGCATTATGTACATACAATCGACAATTTTTCTATTGCCCATTCATTGAAACAGCACAGTCATTTACAAAATGAAAAATTAAGAGGACAAATTCCACTCGTCGATTCCGATTTTGAAATGATCCCTAAGATTATTGAAAAATACGACAAAATAGAGTTTAGCAAAAACAAAAGAAATCAAAATATAATAAAATATTCCAAAACATTTATTGACGGTACTACTTATTATGTAGAAGAAGTAAGAGTTGGTAGGAAAGAATTATCAATGCTTACTATGTACAAAAGAAAACTCACCGGCGAACCAATGCCCAAAATATCGTCCGAGGTTCTAACGTCCGTAACGGATCCGGATTTGCCTTCCGGAAGCAAAGATACAACAAATATTTCTAATATACAAAGAAATAAGAAATAAGAAAATTGTGGTAATTTGCTCAAGATAACAATGCAATTTATACACAAAAACAAATACGTAGTGTTGACGTCCATCCTGACCCTAAAGTAAAAATATGGGCTTATTCTAATGATCCTGCAGAAGTCAGTCAATTTTTAGAAAATCTGTCAAATGGACAACAAGACAATAAAAATAAACGATTTATCCCATAGAAAACTTTTCATCCATTTTTTCGACTTTACCCAAATTTTCTTTGCATCCCTGACAAATTGTTTATACTTTTGCGCTCAAATTGTAAAACAATACTCTTATGAGTAACTCCGCATTATTTCTGGTTGTATTACTAACCGCAATTCTGATGGTGGTGGCTGCCTTGGTAATCGCTTGGCTGTTGGCGCCTCATTCCAAAAATCCCCTCAAGGGCGAGCCTTATGAGTGCGGGATTCCCACGCGCGGCACATCGTGGTCGCAATTCAAAGTGGGTTATTATTTATTTGCCATTTTGTATTTGGTATTTGATGTAGAAACGGTATTATTGTTCCCGTGGGCAACTATAACGAAAGATTTGGGCGGACAAGGTTTGGTTTGTATCGCTTTCTTTTTCGTCGTTTTAACTTTAGGACTGGCTTACGCTTGGAAGAAAGGAGCTTTGCAATGGAAGTAAAAGATATTTATATCCGCAACATGAAATACGAGGATTTCAAAGAAAATGAATACCTCGAAGAATATGTGAAGGAATTGCGCGCCAACGGCGTGAACATCGCGATCGCCAAATTAGACGATCTGATCAACTGGGGACGCTCCAATTCGGTGTGGCCGCTGACATTCGCGACAAGTTGCTGCGGTATCGAATTTATGTGTCTGGGCGCTGCGCGTTACGATTTTGCTCGTTTCGGCTGGGAAGTGACACGAAACAGTCCGCGTCAGGCCGATGTGGTTTTCTGCTGCGGAACGATTGTCCACAAAATGGCTCCGGTGTTGAAGCGCTTGTACGACCAAATGGCCGAGCCGAAGTATGTAATGGCTTTCGGAAGTTGCGCCATCAGCGGTGGACCGTTCAAAAGTTCGTATCACACGGTGATGGGCGTAGATAAAATTATTCCGGTGGATGTATATATCCCCGGTTGCCCGCCCCGACCGGATGCGATGATTTATGGGATGATGCAACTTGCAAGAAAAATAAAGATGCAGGAGTTTTTTAAACTGCCGAAGCAGCCGCATCCGGAACTCCGTCATTGCGAGGAGTATAGCGACGAAGCAAACCAGACTGCCGGATTGCTTCACTCCGTTAGCAATGACGAAACAAAGAAAGGAGGCGAAGTATGAAAATTATCGGCGAACTGCTTCAACAGCTATCTTTTGCCTCAATTGAGCAGAAAGATAAAACCTATATCGTTTCGGTGCCCAAAGAAAAATTACATGAAACGGCAGTTTTCTTAAAAAATAATTCCAAATTATCGTTCGATTTCCTGATGGATATTATCGGGATGGATTACGGCGACAATTTGGGCGCCATTTATTATGTGTCATCGACCCGATTTCCTTCCTATATTATTGCGTTGAAAACGCAAACGGAGGATCGCGAAACGCCTTTGCTGGATTCGGTTTGCGATGTGTGGGAATCGGCGGGCTTGTACGAACGGGAAGTGCATGATTTCTTTGGAATCAAATTTGCGAATAATCCCGATATGCGCCGTCTGTTTTTACGTCAGGATTGGAATGGCTACCCCTTGCGGAAAGATTACGACACGAACCCCGAACTGAATCCCGTGCCTTTGTGCAACGAGGATTTGGACGACATGGAAAACATGCCCGTCACGGAAATTTCGATTGAAGGCGAACGCTTGGAAAATCACCGCAAACTCTTTGAAGAAGAGGATTATGTAGTGAATTTCGGCCCTCAGCACCCTGCTACTCACGGCGTGCTTCACCTGCGCGTGGCCTTGGACGGCGAAATGATTAAAAAAGTGGATCCGAATTTCGGCTATATTCATCGCGGTATCGAAAAGATGTGCGAAGCTTATACTTACCCACAAATGTTGCACTTGACCGACCGTTTGGATTACCTGTCGGGAACGATCAACCGACACGGACTTTGCTTGGCGGTGGAAAAAGGATTGGAACTCGAAGTACCCGAACGGGCGCATTATATCCGCACGATTATCGACGAATTAACGCGTATCGCTTCCCACTTGTTGGGTTGGGGCTGTATGGCAATGGATATGGGTTCGATCACGGCTTTCGTTTATGGGATGCGCGACCGCGAAAAAATTATGGATATTTTCGAAGAAACCTGCGGCGGCCGATTGATGGCGAATTACAGCGTGATCGGTGGCGTGATGAACGATATTCATCCCAATTTCCAGCGGAAAGTCAAGGAATTTATTCCCTATATGCGCAAGATGTTGAAAGAACATCATTTGCTGTTCACCGGCAATCCAATTGCTCGCGACCGGATGGAAGGCGTGGGTTATTTGAGTAAAGAACAGGCGATTGCGCTGGGAGCGACCGGCCCCACAGGACGCGCTTCGGGCTGGAGCAACGATGTGCGCAAGATCGAACCGTATGCCGCTTACCGCCACGCCGATTTCAAGGAAATGCTGCGTTCGGATGGCTTAACGTTCGACCGTTACATTATCCGTTTGGACGAAATCGAAGAATCGTTAAAAATCCTCGAACAATTGATTGATAATATTCCCGGTGGATCTTATGCCGCTAAAACAAAAGCGATTATCAAACTTCCCGAAGGAGAATTTTACCAACGGGTCGAAGGCGCCCGTGGCGAATTTGACGTTTATATCAATAGTAAAGGAGATAAATACCCTTACCGTGTGAAATTCCGCTCGCCGTGTATGACTTTGGTGAATACACTGAAAGCCATCGCCATAGATACCAAGGTGGCGGACTTGATTATGTTGGGAGGATCGTTGGATTATGTTGTACCGTGTATAGACCGTTGAATTGAAAGTTGAAAGTTGAAAGTTGAAAATTGAAAATTGAAAACGATTTAGATGGATACAACAATGAAAAATGACAGTATAGTAATGGTAAAGGCTTATGATTTTGCTTTGCGCATTATAAAAGCATATAAGTTTTTAAATAAGGAACAACGTGAGTTTGTACTTTCAAAACAAATGTTGCGGAGTGGAACTGCTATAGGTGCATTAATAAAAGAAGGTGAACATGCGCAATCTAAAGCTGATTTTATTAATAAAATGAATGTGGCTTTGAAAGAAGCAAATGAAACAGAATATTGGTTGATGCTTCTCAAAGATAGCGAATATATTGATGAGAAATGTTTTTTATCAATACATTCTGACTGTAGTGAATTGATACGTATATTAGCGAGTATTGTAAAAACAACTAAACAAAACAATAAAAACTAATGTCGTTTTCAATTTTCAATTTTCAATTTTCAATTATTTAAAAAATATGTTTCATTTTGATGTAGTAACCCGTTGGATTGATGAATTTCTCCGCACTTATTTACTGGACGGCTGGGCGCTGTTCCTCGAATTTGTGTTGATCGGAGTAGTCATTTTGGGTGTTTATGCCGTATTGGCGCTCATATTAATTTATGTGGAACGGAAAGTTTGCGCATTCTTCCAATGTCGCTTAGGCCCGACACGAGTAGGCCCTTGGGGGCTTTTTCAATCGGTCGCGGATATGGTCAAGATTCTGTTGAAGGAGTTGATTAAGATCAATCGCGTCGATCCGATGTTGTTCCGGATCGCTGCTTTCTTGGTGATCATCGCGTCGATCTGTACGTTCGGCGCAATTCCGTTCGACAAAGGTTTGCATGTAGTAGATTTCAACATAGGCGTATTTTACTTATTAGCAATCTCTTCGTTGGGCGTGGTCGGTATTTTGCTGGCCGGCTGGGCGTCGAACAATAAATACACCATGATCGGCGCAATGCGTTCGGGAGCACAGTTGATTTCTTACGAATTATCGTGCGGACTGGCGTTGATGACGATAGTGATGCTTTCGGGTACGATGCAGTTGTCCGATATTGTGGAACAACAATCGTATGCTTGGAATATTTTCCGTGGCGGAATTCCGGCCATCATCGCATTCATTGTTTATTTGATTGCCGGTCACGCCGAAACCAATCGCGGGCCTTTTGACTTGCCCGAAGCCGAATCGGAATTGACTGCCGGTTATCATACCGAATATTCGGGAATCCAGTTCGGATTTTTCTATTTGGCCGAATAATTGAACATGTTTATCATCGCTGCTATCGCAACAACTTTGTTTTTAGGCGGTTGGATGCCTTTGCATATTCCCGGGTGGGACGGATTCAATCAGTTTATGGATTACATTCCACCGGTATTGTGGTTTTTCGCCAAAACATTTGTCTGCGTATTTTTAGCATTGTGGGTACGCTGGACAATGCCCCGCTTGCGTATTGATCAACTGTTGAATCTGGAATGGAAAATTTTGATGCCGATTAGTTTGATAAACATTCTATTGATGGCGCTTTGGATCATTTATATTTAATGGATTATGAGTTATATTAAAAATATCATTGAAGGGATTTGGCATTTGATGCAAGGCATGTATATTACCTTCCTCAATTTGATTCGCCCGAAAGTTACGGAATCTTATCCGGAAAATCGCGGGAAAGTTTTTCCTCACGAACGGATGCGCGGACAATTGGTTATGCCTCACAATGAAGCGAATGAGCATTTGTGCACAGCTTGTGGAATTTGCCAGATGAATTGCCCGAACGGAACGATTCAGGTAATTTCCAAGAAAGAACTCGACGAAGCGACGGGAAAAGAAAAACGAGTGTTGGATCGATATCTTTATGATATAGGTAGTTGCATTTTCTGTGCGGTTTGTACGACGTCGTGTCCGCAAGATGCGATTCAATGGTCAACGAATTTTGAACATGCGACGTTTACACGGCCGAAGTTGCTGGAGCAGCTGAATCGGGAAGGTTCGTCATTAATGAAGAAAACTAAATAGTTATGGATCCGATAATTAATCTGATTATATTTGCCTGTCTGGGCACAGCAAGTTTGCTTCTGTCCGTACTGGCGGTTTCGTCGAAAAGCCTGTTGCGGGCGGCTACTTATCTGCTGTTGGTATTGATCTGTACGGCAGGGTTTTATTTGTTTTTGAACTATCATTTTCTGGCGGCGGTGCAAATTTCGGTTTATGCCGGTGGCGTGGTGGTTTTGTTTGTCTTTGCGATTTTCCTGACGAGCAATAAAGGAGATAGATTACAAAAGCACCAGACAAAGAAATATGTGATGGGCGCTTTGGCCGCGCTGGGCGGAATTGCCGTTACCGCGTTTGCCGTGTGGAAACATCAATTTGTTTATGGCGGTAATGCGACGATGGAAGGCGACCAGGAAATCAATATGAAAGTGATCGGCGCAGCGCTGATGGGTACTGAAAAATACCAATATTTAATGCCTTTCGAGATATTAAGTATTTTGCTTTTGGCGGCGATTGTCGGAGGAATATTAATTGCAAGAAAAAGATGATGTTATGATACGAATGGAGTATTACTTAATAATCAGCACACTGATGTTTTTCATCGGAATTTACGGTTTTATTACCCGGAAAAACATGATTGCGATTCTGATTTCGTTGGAATTGGTGTTGAATGCCGTAGAAATTAATTTTGCCGTATTCAACCGGTATTTGTTTCCGGGACAGATGGAGGGAATGTTTTTTACCTTGTTCGGCATTGCGATTACGGCAGCGGAAACGGCTGTTGCCTTGGCAATTATTATTAATGCTTACCGCGTAATCGGGAACATTGAGATTAAAAATTTAAGTAAAATGAAAAACTGATAATCAATGGAATACAGTTT
The DNA here is from genome assembly GCA_031261015.1 of Dysgonamonadaceae bacterium. GTDB lineage: Bacteria > Bacteroidota > Bacteroidia > Bacteroidales > Azobacteroidaceae > Azobacteroides. The sequence goes on from JAISKG010000099.1 coordinate 8,980, forward strand.
ATTAATCATAGCAACGCCCTTCCTCCTTTTCCTCGTATTAGGATTATTGGGAATGAAAATGAAACCCTCGATTGCGGGCATTATCGGAACGCTGGGCATGAGCCTCTGCGCTATTGTCGCTTACACGGTTGCCTATCAATATTTTTTCCAATTCGGAAAAGTTGGCGAAGAATGGACGAAAATCATTCCGTTGAACTTTGAGTGGCTACGTTTTACCGACAAGTTGCACATTGATCTGGGCATTCTGTTGGATCCGATTTCGGTAATGATGCTGGTAGTGATCACGACCGTTTCGCTGATGGTGCACATCTACAGTTTGGGCTACATGAAAGGCGAGAAAGGATTTGAACGTTATTACGCATTCCTTTCACTGTTCAGTTTTTCGATGCTGGGTTTGGTCGTGGCAACCAATATTTTCCAAATGTATATTTTCTGGGAGTTGGTGGGCGTGAGTTCCTATTCGCTCATCGGATTTTACTATACGAAACCTTCGGCGGTGGCGGCCAGTAAAAAGGCGTTTATCGTCACACGTTTCGCCGATTTGGGATTTTTGGTCGGAATCTTAATTCTTTCGTTTTACACGAAAACCTTTGATTTTGAATTGTTAACAGCCGATCATGCTGCTTTGGCAACAACTTCGTTTGCCGGTGGTACTTTTCTGGGATTGTCGATTGCGACTTGGGCGATGGCCTTGATTTTTATGGGCGGCGCGGGAAAGTCGGCGATGTTTCCGCTACATATCTGGTTGCCCGATGCGATGGAAGGTCCTACGCCGGTTTCGGCTTTGATTCACGCAGCGACGATGGTTGTGGCAGGCGTGTATCTGGTTGCCCGTTTGTTTCCGGTGTATTTCTTTGCTGCGCCTGATGTGCTGGAGATGATTGCTTTTGTCGGCGCATTCACCGCTCTGTTTGCGGCAGTTATTGCGATTACGCAGACCGATATTAAGCGGGTGCTGGCGTTCTCCACGATTTCGCAGATTGCATATATGATGGTCGCGCTGGGTGTTTCGGGTTACGGCGACCACGATGGCTTGGGCTATATGGCTTCGATGTTCCATTTGTTTACGCATGCGTTCTTCAAAGCCTTGTTGTTCTTGGGTGCGGGTTCGGTGATTCATGCCGTACACAGCAACGAGATGGATCACATGGGTGGATTGCACAAATATATGAAAGTGACGAGTATCACATTCTTTATCGCATGTCTGGCGATTGCCGGTATTCCGCCGTTCTCTGGATTTTTCAGTAAGGATGAGATTTTGGCGGCGGCATTCCATCATCAACCGGTTATTTTCTGGACGTTGTGGGTAGTGGCCGGATTGACGGCATTTTATATGTTCCGTTTGTATTTTTGTATTTTCTGGAATGGGAAACGCGAATACAGCGAGCATCACAAACCGCACGAATCGCCGGCTCCGATGACGATTCCCCTAATTATCTTAGCGGTATTTTCCGTTTTTACCGGATTTATCCCTTTCTCGGATTTCATCAGCAGCAACCAGATTCCGTTCCACACGCACATTGATTGGACGGGCGTAGGCGCGTTGAGTATCGGTGTAGCCGTCATTGGTATTCTCATTGCATTCCTATTGTATTTCAAAGACAGCCGGCAACCGGCAAAAATGGCAAAAGCGTTGGGCGTTTTCTACAAAGCGACCTTGCATAAATTTTATATGGACGAAATCTGGATGTGGGTAACGCAAACCGTTATTTTCCGGTGTATTTGCGCGCCCATCAAGTGGTTTGACCGTCATATCATCGACGGCAGCATGGACGGCTTGGCTTGGATCACGCAAAAATCTTCGTCTTCCATTAAAGGATTGCAGTCGGGACAAGTACAATTCTACGCTTGGGTGTTTATCTTTGGTTCGATTGTGATTGCAGCATTAGTGTTATTTTTGTAAAAGAGAATCATCATGAATGTTTCAAGAAACGATATAAGACTTGATAAATTGGGAATAAGCAATTCGGTAAAAATACCGAATTATAGCAAAATTCGGTATTTTTACCGAATTATTGTAGAATTCGGCAAAAAGGCTTAATTCGATAGATGAAAAATAAAGCGACCATATCGGCAGACATAGTTTCTTCTACGGCATTGAACGTTGAAGACAGGTTGATTCTTGAAAAAAAATTGTTGGAAATTTTGAGAGATTTGAAACAATTTTTTGGTGAGAAGAATTTCTATGGACGCTTGATAAAAGGGGATTATATTGAATGTGTGCTGGAAAATCCGAAACAAGCATTGAGAGCTGCATTGATTCTTAAATCTTTTGTGAAATCATTGGACATTGCACAAAATGATAAGGGGCAAGCAATTAACAAATTCAAAGAATACGGTATTCGGATTGCGGTCGGCATAGGCGAACTTGCGATTTTTGACACGAAAAAAGGAATTATTGATGGCGAAGCGATTTATTTTTCGGGCAGAGCAATAAATGAAATGCCAAAAAACAGTAAATATACGTTGATTTTCAAAAGCAAAAATGAAAAACGAGACGAAGAGTTTACTGCAATTTTCAAATTATTGGATTTTATGTTCAATAAATATAAAGGCGCGCAATCGAAAGTGGTTTTTTACAAATTGCTTAATAAAACGGATAAAGAGATTGCATTATTATTGAATAAAAGCGCTTCAACTGTCAATCAACATTCGACTTCAACAGGTTGGTACGCTGTCAATAGCGCAGTACAATATTTTGAAAAAACAATAAAATAACGCGATGGAATCATTACTCATATTACAAATTATTGCTCACTTTTTGGCTGACTTTACTTTTCAGCCGCAACGGTGGTGTGATAGAAAGGAAATGAAACTGATTTCAAAGCAGCACTTTTATCATGCTGCCGTAGTTTTTGTTTCTTCATGGTTGCTAGCATTGAATTTCGGTTTTTGGTTGCCGGCGCTTATTATTGCAGTTACGCATTTCGGACTTGACGTACTGAAAAGTTTTCTTGCAAAAAAGAATTTTCTGACTAAATACTGGTTTTTTATCGACCAAGCGTTGCATTTGGCAATAATCGTTTTGATTGTAAATTTGTTCTATGACGACAATAGCAGGTATGCGATATTTGATTGGACATTTCATTACGCAACAAACAAATTGATTTTGATTTTGGCGTTGATTCTTTGCACAAGTCCTGCCAATGTTTTCATTAAAAAGATTATGGCGGCTTATGCTATTTTCCATATAAAGGATAGAAAAAATGTTTCACTTGTGCGGGCAGGCAGAATAATTGGCACTTTGGAACGCATTTTAACCTTTGTGTTGATTTTAGTCGATCAGTTTACGGCCGTTGGGTTTATTTTTGCGGCGAAGTCGATTCTACGCTTCCGCGATACAGACAAAACAGAAGCAAAAACCGAATATTTGTTGATAGGTTCGCTGTTGAGTTTTGGGATTGCCATTTTGCTTGGAATTTTTTATAAGGAAATAATCTGTAAAAGTTGAGGATAAAAAATATAATATTAGAAAAATGAAAAAACAATAGTTTATGAATATATTATCTTTATTTGTAGTCGTCCCGGTCTTAATGATCATCGCCTTGTTTCTGTGCAAGGGAATGAAAGCCATCCGCACGGTGATGGTGACGGGAGCTTCCGTTTTATTGGTTCTGGCAGCAATACTTACCATTTTATTTTTGCAACAAAGAGCGGCAGGCGATACGGCCGAAATGCTGTTTGTCGATAGTTTGGTTTGGTACGCGCCCCTGAATATTTGCTACACGGTAGGTGTGGACGGTATCTCAGTGATGATGCTGGCGTTGTCGGCAATTATTGTATTCACAGGCGTTTTCTCGTCGTGGAACATGAACATGGCGAAGGAATATTTCCTCTGGTACTGCTTGTTGTCGATGGGTGTATTCGGATTTTTCATCTCTATCGACTTGTTTACTATGTTTATGTTCTATGAAGTGGCCTTGATTCCAATGTATTTGCTGATTGGTTTATGGGGTACAGGACGAAAAGAATATTCGGCGATGAAGCTAACGCTCATGTTAATGGGTGGTTCCGCATTCCTGATGATCGGAATTATCGGTATTTATTTCGCTGCAGGACACACAACGATGAATTTATTGGAAATTGCCCAATTGCATATCCCTTACGAATTTCAACGTTGGTTATTTCCTGCTACTTTCTTGGGATTCGGCGTTTTGGGCGCTTTATTTCCGTTTCATACTTGGTCGCCCGACGGTCACGCTTCGGCGCCAACGGCCGTTTCGATGCTTCATGCCGGCGTATTGATGAAACTGGGAGGTTACGGATGTTTCCGTGTAGCCATTTATTTGATGCCCGAAGCCGCGCAGCAATTAGGTTGGATCTTCTTAATTCTCACGGGAATCAGCGTGGTTTACGGAGCATTCAGCGCGGTTGTTCAAACCGACCTGAAATACATCAACGCCTATTCGTCGGTGAGTCACTGCGGATTGGTGTTGTTTGCCATTTTGATGATGAACCAAACAGCAATGACCGGCGCGATTATGCAAATGCTTTCGCACGGATTGATGACAGCCTTGTTCTTCGCCCTGATCGGTTTGATTTACGGGCGCACGCACACGCGCGACATCCGCGAGATGGGCGGCTTGATGAAGATTATGCCGTTTGCTTCGGTCTGCTACGTGATTGCCGGTTTGGCTTCGCTGGGACTTCCGGGATTGAGCGGTTTCGTGGCCGAAATGACCATTTTTGTCGGTTCATTCCAGCATACGGATTGGTTCCATCGCGGCTTTACGATTGCCGCTTGCTGCTCGATCGTGATTACTGCCGTTTATATTTTACGGACAGTCGGAAAAATACTTTACGGCCCCGTGCAGGATCAACACCATATCGGTTTGCCCGATGCGGCCTGGTATGAGAAAGTTTCGGTCGTTTGCCTGATCGTCGCCATCGCTTTCATCGGAATGTATCCATCGGGAGCTTCCGACATCATCAGCAACAGTTTATCCCCAATTATTGCCAAATTAAATTTCTAAGAATATGAATTTTGAGAACTTTTTATACATGGGACAGGAAATAGGCTTAGTTATCCTATTGTTATTCTTGTTTTTATGCGATACTTTCTGTTCCGAAAAAGGTAAAAAATATTTTCAAGGCACAGCCATCGCCGGATTCGCCTTAGTAACTTTGTATGGCTTTTTGCCTCAATTGTGCGGCGATTCGTTCCTCACGGGCGAAGTTTTCGGCGGAATGTATGTCAGTTCTCCGTTGACGATTCTCATGAAGAACATCCTGAACGTCGCCACTTTGATTGTCTTCCTGCAAGCGCGCGAATGGTTGTCGCAAGAAGGAACAAAGCACAAGCAAGGCGAATTTTATTTTATTACGATGGTCACTTTGCTCGGCATGTACTTGATGGTTTCGGCCGGCAATTTCATGATGTTGTATATCGGAATGGAAACGGCTTCGTTGCCTTTGGCTTGCTTGGCTGCTTTCAATAAATATCAGGAAAAATCGGCGGAAGCCGGCGTAAAATACATTCTGATCTCGGCTCTATCGTCGGGAATCATGCTGTTCGGCTTGTCTTTTTTGTACGGCGGTTTGGGCAGTTTTTATTTTGCCGACATGGCTTCGCGCGTGACGGTTTCTCCGTTGATCATTTTGGGATTTGTGTTCTTTTTCAGTGGCTTGGGATTCAAACTCTCGCTGGTTCCGTTTCATTTGTGGACAGCCGACGTTTACGAAGGCGCGCCTACGAGCGTAACCGCTTATTTATCCGTCGTATCCAAAGGTGCAGCTGCGTTCGCTTTGATTTTTGCTTTGTATAAAGTTTTCGGCGGAATTGATGAAATATGGCATTCCATCCTTTGGGGATTGTCGGTGATTACCATTACGTTAGGAAACTTATTTGCGATTCGCCAGAAAGACATCAAGCGATTCTTGGCTTTCTCGTCCATTTCGCAAGCCGGATACATTTTATTAGGTATCATCACGGGAACGGCGCAAGGCGTGACAGCTACCGTTTTCTACGTGCTGGTCTATGTTTTCTCCAACTTGGCCGCGTTCGGCGTGATTGCTGCGGTCGAAAACCGCTCGAAAGGCAATACCTTGATTTCGGCATTCAACGGCTTGTCCAAATCCAATCCGAAATTGGCGCTCGTCATGATGCT
>JAISKG010000137.1 GCA_031261015.1 Dysgonamonadaceae bacterium
TAATCATATCTGCCCAACTACCCATATTGCGGGCATACCAAGCTAATAAATCGTCACTATTATAACTTACTTGAATAGCCCAATACCATTCTCCTAAGGCTGTAAATTGTGGGGATGTAACTGCTTTTGTGTTTGAAGTAGTAGAAGAGGAATATGCTGCTGGAGTAGCAGTAGCTAATCCAGCTTTTGTTTGAGCGATAAACATTCTACCTTTTCCAGGTCTATTTGTTCCATTTGAACCGGTTTTACCATCTGCCCATTGCCCCCAAGCCTCACATGAAAAATTTAAATCTTTATCCCCCAAATAAATGGTTGCAGGTACAGTATTGGAGTTTGCTTGCGGCCATCGCCTATTACTGTTGTAAATGACACTCCAACTACTATTAGACGACCAATCCCAATATTGATAAGCGGATTGTTGAACCTCTGCATTGGCATTATTGTCGTTATTGCGTAATGTTACTTGATCTGAGCCATTGCTTGTTTCAGGTCCTTTATTAGAAATAATAGCATTGACCCAACCTGTGTTCGAATAATTATAATAGTAATAATTATCAGCATCTTTATTAATTACGGCACCCGGAAAAGCTCCTATACCCGATAGTGATCCGGAATTATCATAAAGATACAAATAGAGTTTTCCCCAAGTAGAAGGCGATTTGAGGCGAAGCGTATAATCCTCAGCCCATACATTACCGGCTACGCATAGTAAAAGAACTGTTGTCAGCCCCCAAAGTGTAATTTTTTTCATTTTCTATTCTTTTTTAAATTAAACAAATAAACTCCTGCACAGAGCATTACTATCTCCAATCCGCCACCTATGGGACCGGATACTCCGGGGTCGGGCAGAGTTCCTGCGCCGCGCAAAGCGCCGGTGGTATCCTCACTGTTGTTGATTTTACCTGTTATTTCGACCGCAGTAGTTTGGCTCGGGAGCTTGGTTCGTTCAAAATGGGGCAGTTCCGTTCGATTCAAGGCCATAGTAGTAGAAAATACTCCTGAGCACAAAAATACAATTAAGACTAATTTTCGCATAATAAATTGAAATAATGATTTATGCACAAAATTATCCGGTTCGAGTATATCGAGTGTTTTTGATGAATTAGAAAGTAAATGAAAAAAGATTAGTTGTTAAACTATATAATTGTAGAGCAAATGTTTGATTATGTATTTTGTCTTTTAAAAAGTAAATCAAAAGTGATTCAACAAGCTACTGCTTCGTAATCGCTCGGAATACATCCATTCCATTAGCATAGAGCAACAAAGCAATCAATAACGCCATGCCGACCATTTGCGCCCGTTCCAGAAATTTATCGCTGGGTTTACGACCCGAAACTACTTCATACAACAAAAACATCACGTGCCCGCCATCCAGAGCGGGAATCGGTATAATGTTCATTATCCCAAGAATAATGGATAAAAAGGCAGTCATGCTCCAGAAAGCAGGCCAATCCCACTGCTTGGGGAAAAAACTCGCAATCGCACCGAAACCGCCCAAACTTTGAGCGCCTTCTTTGGTGAAAATCAATTTCAATTGTAAAACATACGAGTGCATTTTACGAATACCCAGATAAATACCGGCTGGGAAAGAAGTGAAAAAATTGTATTTGTCCGACACAAAGGCTGGGTGACCATGCAAGGTAAATCCGATTTGCCCGTCAGCATTTACTTGAACGGGAATCGTGTCGCGTGCTTGATCGCGCAGAACGATCAATTGTACTTTCGAATCTTTGTTCTTGGCCAATTCAGAGGCGAATACTCCGAAGGCCGTAGCATCTGTTCCATTGATAGACAGTATTTTATCTCCGACTTTCAATCCTGCTTTTTCGGCATTGTTTCCCGGAACCAAACTGTCGATTCGCGTAGATTGAAAATCAGTAAAAGGCGTTTTGGAAATCAAAAATTGCGATCGGAAATCTTTCGGAATTGAGAGTAATTGTTCCTGTCCGTCGCGCAAAACTGTAACTTCTTTCGCACTCAATACCCGAAACAAATCCAAATCGTCATAACGAGTTAACGTTTTGCCGTCGGCTTTCAATAAAATATCACCGTCCTGAAATCCCGCCTGATGAGCGCATTGACTAAAATACAACGGTGTTTTATCCATTGGAACGTAATTATCGCCCCATTTAAAAACCATCAACGAATAAATCAGAAACGCCAATAAGAAATTCATGATTACGCCGCCGACCATGATAAGCAAGCGTTGCCAAGCCGGCTTGGTGCGAAATTCCCAAGATTGAGGCGGCTGGGCTAATGCAGCTTTGTCCATGCTCTCATCGATCATGCCGGCAATTTTTACGTAACCTCCCAAAGGCAACCAGCCGATACCGTATTCGGTTTCACTCTTTTGCGGTTTATATTTAAATAAACTGAACCAAGGATTGAAAAACAGGTAAAATTTTTCGACCCGTACTTTGAAAATCTTGGCGAAAATGAAATGTCCACATTCGTGAACAATCACTAAAATGGATAAACTGAGGATTAATTGTAATGCTTTGATCAGGATTGTTTCCATTGTTTATTGTGTTAAACTAAAAGATTACTATTTGAGATTTTATGTGTGATTTCGAGGGCTTTAGCTCGCGCTTCCGCATCGGTTTGAACATAATCGTCGTACGAAGGCGCGGCAACGAAAGCGACGGCAGCCATCGTTTGTTCGATCACATCGCTCATTGCTAAAAAGCTGATTTGATCGTTCAAAAAAGCGGCGACAACAATTTCGTTGGCGGCGTTGAGGATGCACGGCGCGTTTCCGCTTTGCCGAACGGCTTCGTAAGCGAAACCGAGGTTGCGGAATTTTTCGGTATCGGGTTCTTCAAACGTCAGCGTATGAAAGCGTTGGAAATCCAAACGTTCAAACGGAGCAGGCAAACGTTGCGGATAAGCCAGCGCATACTGAATCGGCAAGTGCATGTCGGGCATGCCCAACTGCGCTTTCACCGAGGCGTCTTCAAACTGAACCATCGAATGGATGATCGATTGCGGATGCACCAGCACTTGGATTTGTTCGGGTGTTACACCGAACAGCCATTTTGCCTCGATCATTTCAAAGCCTTTGTTCATCAGGCTGGCGGAGTCGATGGTTACTTTCGCGCCCATCGTCCAGTTGGGATGCTTCAGGGCTTCGTTTTTCGTCACTTTTTGCAATTGTTCTTTGGAAAAAGTGCGGAAAGGGCCGCCGGAAGCAGTCAGCCAAATTTTCTCGATCGGATTATCTCCTTCACCAACAAGACATTGGAAGATAGCCGAATGTTCCGAATCGACCGGAAGAATCGGTGTGCGATGCTCCAAAGCCAATTGTGTGATCAATTCGCCGGCAATCACCAAGGTTTCTTTGTTGGCCAAAGCGATCGTTTTCCCGGCTTTAATAGCGTGAATCGTCGGTTTCAATCCGGAGTAGCCGACCATTGCGGTAAGAACCATATCAATCGGTTCGGCTTCAACGACTTGCGCGACAGCTTCCTGTCCTGCCCAAACTTTAACCGGCAGATCCTGCAAGCCGGCTTTCAGTGTTTCGTAGTGGCTTTCGTTGGCGATTACCACCATTTCAGGAAGAAATTCGCGAGCTTGCCGGATCAACAAATCTACTTGATTATTAGCCGTTAACGCATACACTTCAAACGATTCGGGATGTTGCCGGACGACGTCCAAAGCCTGCGTTCCGATCGAACCGGTAGAACCTAATATAGCGAGTTGTCGTTTTTGTTCGTGCATGATTTTAGTGTCAAAAGGCGATAAATTCTTCGGGATTAACGGGTTTCCCGTTGTACCACAATTCGAAATGCAGATGCGTTCCCGACGATAAAGTCCCTGTATTTCCGGACAAAGCGATGGCTTCGCTGGCATTTACCTCGTTGCCTTCTTTTTTCAGGAGAACCGCATTGTGTTTATAAATAGACACAAATCCGTTGGAATGTTGTATTTGGATGATATATCCGGCATTAGCATCAAATCCGGTAAAGATTACCGTTCCTTTCATCGTGGATAAAACGCTCTCTTTCGGGCTGGTGGCAATGTCAACACCATAATGTTTTTCTTTCAAATCAAAATGTGACGAGATCATGCCCTTGATTGGTTTGTAAAAAATCAGGTTATCCGGTAAGTTGCGTGTTGCTACATTCTGATTCAAATTGTATTTTTCCTCTTCTTCGTATGTTTTGACAAATTCGGCCGTCGTGCTTGATTTTTGCAAATTCGTTTCAGTCTTACTGATAATCGTATCATTCTTAGGTATTTTCGACACCTTATTATCGCCTCGCAAAATGCTGTTGACATTGTCTAAATAAGCCGTTTGACTGTGCAATACCTGCTCAATCGAATCGGTGCGTAAAGCATTCTGCACCATTTCTTCCCGAATTTCCGCATCGAGATAACCGGGTAAATAATTGCGTATCGGCGTGTTAATAATAACGATTGCCGTCAAGCTAACGAGAACAACAGCAAATGCCGACAGCAGCCAAAAAACCGACAATCGCGATAGGCGGAGAGAGAACACTTCTTCTAAAGTATTCTCATTCAAGAAAATGAGTTTGTACTTGAAGCGCATTTTCTTCCAGAAGGAATGTTGTTGGGGCTGCCTTTTCATGTAATACTGTTTTGTTTCCCTTTGATGGAAAGTTGCAAAGATAGTAAAAAATCACTTCGGCTCCAATGTAATCAATGGAATCATCATCTCCTCCATCGAAATCCCGCCGTGTTGGAAGGTATCTTGATAGTAAGATACGTAATAGTTGTAATTGTTGGGATACGCGAAAAAATCTTCGTTCAGTGCGAAGATGTAGCGCGTGCTGATGTTGGGCGACGGCAAACCGATTTTGGCCGGCTCTTTGATTTCATAGACTTCTTTCGGATTGTAAGCCAAGTTTTTACCCAATTTATAGCGGAGATTGGTATTCGTATTTTTATCGCCCACCACTTTCACCGGCTGGGTTACGCGAATCGTTCCGTGATCGGTACTTAAAACCACTTTCGCACCTCTTTCCGCAATTT
>JAISKG010000192.1 GCA_031261015.1 Dysgonamonadaceae bacterium
AGAAACACCATAATAATTAATTCCATTGTGTTCTACCTGCATGTGCACTTTACCCATATCATCGCTACCTTTATTAATAGCTTGAATTAAAAATTCCTGTATTATCATCTGACGATGAATAATCTGCTTGACGGCTTTAATCGCCGCATCTACCGGCCCGTTGCCCGACGAAGCTGCCTCGAACTTCTCGCCGGCAATATTCAGTCCGACCGAAGCCACCGATTGAATACCAACTCCCGAAGTTACTTGTAAATAATCCAACTTAATCCGTTGCGAAGCCGTGCGATCTTTTCCGGCCAACATCAATACATCGTCGTCATTGATATCTTTCTTCCGATCGGCTAATTTAAGAAATTCTTCGTAAACCTTGTCTAATTTTTCTTGCGGAAGATCGACTCCCAACACGTGCAGGCGATGTTTCAGCGCGGCGCGACCGCTGCGAGCCGTCAAAGCAATGATATTATCATCAATCCCAACTTCTTTAGGATCAATAATTTCGTAGCTTTCGCGATTTTTCAGCACGCCATCCTGATGAATACCCGAAGAATGAGCAAAAGCATTTCGCCCCACAATCGCCTTATTCGGTTGCACCGGCATATTCATCAAACTCGAAACCATGCGGCTGACCGGATAAATTTGTTTGGTATTGATATTTGTTTCGATTGCTAATTCCTTGTGGCTCTTGAGAATCATCGCTACTTCTTCAAGCGAAGTATTTCCCGCGCGCTCGCCGATACCGTTGATCGTCACTTCCACTTGGCGTGCGCCGTTCATCACGCCGGCGATGGTATTGGCCGTAGCCATTCCCAAGTCGTTGTGACAATGAGTAGAAAGAACGGCATTGTGAACGCCTTTCACATTTTCCATCAGAAATTTGATTTTTTCGCCGTATTCCGACGGAAGGCAATAACCGGTGGTGTCGGGAATATTGACAACCGTCGCACCGGCTTTGATCACGGCTTCCACAACTTTCGCCAGATACACATTATCGGTACGCCCGGCGTCTTCGCAGTAAAATTCCACATCTTCCACGTATTTTTTGGCGTATTTTACGCAAGCGATTGCGCGTTCCAAAATTTCCTCTTCGGTCGAATTAAACTTATATTGAATATGGTAAGGCGACGTGCCGATACCTGTATGAATCCGTTTGCGCTTGGCGTAACGAAGCGATTCGGCCGCAACTTCAATGTCTTTTTCCACTGCGCGAGTCAATGCGCAAATCGCCGGCCAGGTCACCGCTTTTGAAATTTCTACGACCGAATTGAAATCGCCCGGACTCGAAACCGGAAATCCCGCTTCGATCACATCCACACCCAAATTTTCCAAAGCCTTTGCCACTTGAATCTTTTCAATCGTATTGAGCTGACAACCGGGCACTTGTTCGCCATCACGCAAAGTTGTATCAAAAATAAATAATCTTTCCGCCATCTTTCTAAATTGATTTTGATGTATTTTTTGAAACGGCAAAGGTACAAATCATTTTTACAATCAACAAATAATTGAAAGGAATAATTCATAAAATAGGATAAATCATAAGAAATAAAACCGGTTTTATTTTGATTTAAAAGAAAAACTTGGGAAAAACAGTAAAGGCAATCAAATCTAAAATTTATTTTGAAAAATGCCGAAAAAAGTATAACTTGCGCCAAATTACAAAAAAATAATAGTATGGAATGGTTTAATGGTATGGATTTATTTTTAAAATCCTATTGGATTATCGCAGGGATTGCCTCCGTGATTTTCATTATTCAGATGATTCTGACTTTTACCGGAGTAGATGCTTCCGACGGTTTACACGCTGATTTTAGCGGAGATATGGATACCGATGGTCCTTTTCAGTTCTTTTCATTGCGCAATCTGATCAATTTTTTCCTTGGTTTCGGTTGGGGCGGCGTTTGTTTTTACAACACTTTCGACTCCAAAATCTGGGTGACGGTTTGCGCTTTCCTGACAGGAATGTTGTTCGTTTTGCTTTTTTTCGTTTTAATCAAGCAATTTATGAAATTGGAACGGGATTACACTTTCCAAATCGCTGATACGGCAGGAAAAACAGCCGATGTTTATCTGACTGTTCCCGAAAATAAATCGGGTAAAGGCAAAATCCAGATCAGCGTAAAAGGCGCGTTCCACGAAATCGACGCCATTACCGAAGGTGAAAAAATACCGACGGGCAGCAAGATTAAAGTTGCCGGAATCATTGATAATCAAACAGTCATAGTAACTAAATTATAAAATCAATTGAATATGAATCTATTTATGAATCCATTTTTATTAATTGTCATTGGCGTAGTGGTGGCCTTTATCCTCATCATGTCGTTGGTTTCCCGCTACAAACGTTGCCCGTCGGACAAAATTTTGGTCGTGTATGGCAACACCGGCGGTTCGTCCGCGAAATGTATCCACGGTGGCGGCGCCTTCATTTGGCCTGTAATTCAGGATTATGCGTATCTGAGTTTAATCCCGATTTCCATTGAAGCCAACTTGACCAACGCGCTGAGCCGTCAGAACATCCGTGTAGATGTGCCTTGCCGCTTCACGGTCGGTATCTCCACCGACTCCGACAGTATGAACAACGCCGCTGAACGTTTGCTGGGTTTAACTTCCGATCAAATTCAGGAATTAGCACGCGACATCCTTTTCGGTCAA
>JAISKG010000008.1 GCA_031261015.1 Dysgonamonadaceae bacterium
CAGGTGAGAAAAACAGCAAAATATCGTAATCAAATGCTTCATCTTCTTGAAAATCATTGCTTACCGTACGGTACATGATGGCCTTATTGTACTTGATTTTCTTTTCGTCCAACAGATGAATCAAGTCTTCTTTGTGCACATCCGAAACCGGCATCAAATAGGTTTCTTTGTTGTGCTTGTTGATCGGAATCATCAGATCTTCTATTTTTCCGGAAGCGGGATAGAAAATTTTCCGCTTGCGGTAAATAATGTACTTTTGCAAGTAAACGGCAATCGCTTCCGTCACGCAGAAATATTTCATCGTTTCGGGAATTTGTATGCGTAATTCTTCGCATAAACGAAAGAAATGATCAATGGCCGTTTTCGCAGTGAAAATGATTGCCGTATGATCTAAAATGCTGATTCTTTGAGATCTGAAGTCTTTCGCAGCGATTGACTCTATTTTGATGAAAGGCCGGAAAATAACTTCAACACCGTATTTCGCGGCAATATCATAATAAGGTGACTTACCCGATTCCGGCTCCGGTTGAGAAACAAGAATTTTTTTTACATTCGCCCCCATAAGACGTTACTTTATATAATATTAAATAAATAACCGAATCCTCTTAATAAGAAATAAACAGGAATAATTTCTTGGGCGCAAAGGTACAAAATAAAATAAAACAAAAGTGATTTATGAGGGAAAAATAATATATAAACTTTGTGAATCAATAAAATAGCTACAAAAAAAACATAAATGATATAGATGGTGCAAACGGTGTAATAAGCATCCGGCATGTAAAACATAAACAAAGTTGGGATGAATAACACAAATCCGCTCAATCCAATCATCGAAATAAAAATATCATTCCATTCCCGTAGAGTTTCTTTCGGGAAAAATATATTTCCTATTAAATTGTAAAGCAATACTTTGACTATGAAAAATACTAAAACTAAGGCGGCTGCCCCAATTAAAAAAGGAATGGCTTTGTCGCGAATCTGTTGCGACCAAACCGGCGAATCGGTGAAAAAAACGAACAGGAAAACAATCAGCAAAATAAACGTTTGCAAACAAAGTAATACTTTGATTATTAACTCATTGTTTACTTGTTCCGCAAAAATACTTTCCCGATTGTTGCTCCGGAAAATCCCCCTGGTCATACCCGACAACAATTTCGGAGCTTTATTTATAGCGTAAATGCTTATAAAAAAGCAAATCATAAAGAACAAGAATCCCCAATTTTGCGATTGCAATTTGTGAGAAATCGGTTCTTCGATCATTGGTTCGATTAATAACAGATGGAGCATGTTCATTCCTTTTGTGTCAGAGAGCGGCAAATTCCAACGGATGTTCTTCCCACACCCGGTTTTTTTTGATTTTCCGAATAGCTTCTTCGGGCGTGTGCGCAACCGTCCACATCGACGTATGTTTCTCGTGCATAAACTTTTCGTGTTGCGCCCGAGCCAGCATTTCCAACAAATTGGAATAATAATCGTTCGTGTTGAGAATCGCAATCGGTTTGACGTATAAACCCAATTGTTTCCACGTGATAATTTCCATCAATTCGTCAAGAGTGCCGATGCCGCCGGGCAGAGCAATGCAAGCATCCGCTTTCTCGGCCAGCAGTTGTTTCCGCTCGTGCATGCCGGACGTAATGATCTGTTCCGTAAGTCTTTCGTGTCCCCAGCCTTGTTCCAGCATAAATTGAGGAATAATTCCGACAACTTCTCCACCGTACTCCAACACGGCATCCGAAACGGCGCCCATTAACCCTTTGTTGCCGCCGCCGTTGATGCAAATAATTTTCTTTTCGGCAAACAATTTTCCCAAAGTACGAGCCGCTTCAAAATACACCGGCGCAATTTGCGAACTGGATGAAGCATATACCGTTACGGCTCGAACAGATTGATTTTTAATTTCCATAAATTTCATGAAATTTTGCAAAAGTAATAATTAATTTGAGAAAAATACTACCTTTGTAGTTCGAAATTAAAAATCAATCTACATTATGTCTGAGAATCTAACTTATAAAGTGGCCGATATTACATTGGCCGAATTTGGAAGAAAGGAAATTAAAATTGCCGAGTATGAAATGCCGGGATTGATGGCGCTCCGCAAAAAATACGGCGAGGAAAAACCCTTAGCAGGCGCGCGTGTCATGGGATCACTGCACATGACCATTCAAACGGCCGTATTGATCGAAACTTTGGCCGAATTGGGCGCCGATGTCCGCTGGGCAAGCTGCAATATTTTTTCTACGCAGGATCATGCCGCCGCCGCCATCGCCGCACGGGGAATTCCCGTTTTTGCATGGAAAGGCGAAACGCTGGAAGATTACTGGTGGTGCACCGAGCAGGCTTTGCGTTTTCCCGATGGGAAAGGTCCCAGCCTGATTGTTGATGATGGCGGCGACGCTACATTATTGATTCACTGGGGTTACAAAGCTGAAAACGATCCTTCTACCATTGATCGCACCGGCGGGAACCACGAAGAACAAGTCATTTTAGATACGGTAAAAAGAATTTTGAAAGAAGATAACTCGCGTTGGCATCGCACCGTAGCCGAATTGAAAGGCATTTCGGAAGAAACGACGACGGGCGTTCACCGCTTGTACCAAATGCTGGAAAAAGGCGAATTGTTGGTTCCGGCGATCAATGTGAACGACTCGGTAACGAAATCCAAATTCGATAATCTGTATGGCTGCCGCGAATCGTTGGCCGACGGAATCAAACGCGCGACCGACGTGATGATTGCGGGAAAAGTTGCTGTTGTATTGGGTTATGGCGACGTGGGCAAAGGTTGCGCCCGCTCGATGCGCGCTTACGGCGCCCGCGTTTTGGTCACGGAAATCGATCCGATTTGCGCTTTGCAAGCCGCGATGGAAGGTTTTGAAGTCACCACGATGGAAAAAGCCGTAAAAGAAGGCGATATTTTTGTCACTGCCACCGGCAACCGCGACGTAATCACAATCAATCACTTGCGTAAAATGAAAGATC
>JAISKG010000028.1 GCA_031261015.1 Dysgonamonadaceae bacterium
ACTTGCGCTGCTCCAACGGCTATGTCGCCGGCAAAAGTCCGTTTTTCAACGAAAGCATAACTGCCAGCCTGAGCCTGATAAACCGATATGGTGAGCGGGCCTTTGAAGACAGCGTCGCCAAGATTCTCGATCCGGAAAGTGATGTTTGTAGAAGTATAAGTGGGTATGTAAGTTTTATCAAAAGCGAGGTCAGGGCCGGGAGTAAACAAGTCTCCCGTCGGCTTTAGCAGTGTGGCTTGTTGAAGAAAATTATTGTAAGGTTGAGTGACAACGCCTTTTTCATCGGTAAATTTTGTTGCAGGATTGATCGGGTAAGCCGGAATCGTCAAATCTTCGTTGACATAAACAGGATTGTAGCTATATTGATTCCACACGGTACGCGCAGGAGCCCAAGGCGAACCGTTTGATTTCAATACCCGGACGTATCCGTTGCGCGCATACGGAACGGTTACAGCGGTGTATCCGTTGATGATAATTTCGGCTTGACCATCGCCGTCAATATCGGCAATGACGGGGATTTCTTTCAAAGTTCCTGAGGTAATATTATTAAAAGTTGCTAAAACATTGGCAGAAGTTCCGCTTCCGTCGATAATCCGAAGCATTGTTTCATCCCGATAAACAATTTCATTCTGTCCATCTTGATTAAAATCAAATAGGGAAGCTCCTGTTTCTCCGGAATTATCGGTGTGAGGCAAAGTCCATTTCAAGACAAGTTGGCTGCCTTGCGCTTTAGTCGGATCAAATTTCAATGCGTACATGAGCCGATTGTTAGCAGTACCCGCACTGATAAATACAATTTCCGGTTGCGGATCATCATCGATATTGCCAATCATTGGAATACTGAAGAAATTGATAGTTTCCGGAAGTTGATACCTTCCCATTAAATAAGATTGATTTCCGGATAAAGGTTTCCATACATAACAAACACTCAGACTATTTGTCGCATTTCGTGATATTACAACTACTTCCAATTTGCCGTCATTGTCAATATCAATGACTTGTGTTGCTCCATCTTTCAGGGCATTTGCCGGTAATTTTGCATCTGCTAAAGACATGTCGGTAATGACTGTCATAGAATTACCTGCTGTTCCATTATTATTGGTGATATTCACGCGATATATTTGCGTTCCGGCAACCAGTTCCAATTTTCCGTCGTCATCCATGTCGGCAGCAATCGTTGCACTTCCCCCTTGTACATGCAAGGCTCCGTGATTGTTAGTACCGCCGCTACATAACAGTTTTCCATTAGTGATTGAAAATATTTGGTTCCCGGCATAAACTTCCGGAATGCCATCATTATTAAAATCAGCAATGTTGAATATAGTTGATTTATGATTTCCTAAATACGTAACAGTTATATCCGATTTCCATAAACGCGTTCCGTTGGCATTATAAGCATACAAATAACTATCGACTCCCAAACAGATGATGTAAGATTGTCCATTGTAGCGAGCCATTGCCAAAACGCCATCTTCAGAGACTCTGGCTCCTCCCGGAGTGTCGAGAGCAAATTTTCTCTTTAATTCTACTCTGTTATTTGTTTTATTCCAGTAAAATATTTTAATCGTATCGTTAGGGAAAGAAACTCCGTCGGTAGCAGGTATGCTGCGAGTGCCCAATCCGATGATTTCGATTACGCCGTCGCCGTCAATATCTCCGACGACAAAAGGGCAATAGTTATTAACGGTTGCTCCCAGATTCAATGGCGATTCCTTAATGCTCCAAACGGTTGCTGTCGGCGGTATGGCGCAGAGATCTGTCACTATATTGTCGGGTTTATCATCAATATTAATTACTATAGTGCTATAAGAAGTTTTTCTTCCACAAGTAATCTGGAATTGAAATTGATCCTGTCCGGTGTATCCGGCAGTAGGCGTGTAAATAATTTTCTTGTAAGTAGCTAAGGCATAGGATACGGACGCCGTACCATGCAGCAAGGTACCTTGTGTAGGCAAGATTTCAAGTGCAATATCCATTTCGTCGCAATAGCCCAAAGCGCTGGGGCCTAATACATCAATCACGATCTGCGTTCCCGGCTTGGTAAATACATTTTGCGGAACAGCCTGCACCATGCTTTGCTGCGCCTGCAGGTTAGCTCCCGTCATCAGGGCTAACAAAAGGAGCAGCAGGCTTCCGCATTGTTTGAAGTTTTTCGTTGTTCTTTGTTTCATAAATTTTTTGTTTTAAGTGAGTTGTTTATTGTTTGTTGTTTTTCTTAAAGTCTTTAAGGACAAGGGGGATGAGGCGAATGCGCCGAAGGCGCATAATATAGGTAGCCCCGTGCAAGCGGAGCGCAGCGCGGGGTTTAGGACAATGCCACGCCCCACCGTCAACCCCGTAGGGGGTTGAACTCCTACGGAGTTCCGGATGGTGTATGGTGTTTGTGTACCTCGCAACGCAAAAAAGGCCTGCCCCAAATAATTTTGGAGCAAGCCTGTATTTCCTTTTAAATAAGAATCTTGTGTATTCGCGCGCATGCGCACGCGCGCGTACAGGAAGGCGTAAAAAGGGGTTAGAAGAGGCTGGCCTGCGAATCTCTCTCTCTCTCTCTCTCTCTCTCTCTCTAACATAATTCCGCTAATTTCCAAACTTTTAGCCGGAAATTTTACGTGATTTTTTGTTAAAGTTTCTCCGAGATTCATCCTAATTTGTTTTAGTTTTTTGCCTATGAGGTTGCAAAGGTATGGAGAATATTTGGATTTTGCAAAATTATTCTTCGGCGGCGATTGTTTTTACTTCTTCGGGGGTCATACCGGTGATTTGGGAGATGTCGGAGATTGGAAAATGCCGGGCGGCCAATTTTGTGGCGACGGCAATAGCTTTTTCTCGCCAACCCTTTTTGTAATAGGTTTCCTCTGCATACGCTACCGCATCCCTCACATCATCATATTCTAATATACTTTTTCTATAAGTTTCCATATCTTGTTCCGTTAGCTTGTTTATACTTGCTTCTTGAAATAACTCATCAAATATTTCTCCTCTCACTTCTTCCGGCTGTGATTCCAACTTGGGAAGGTTTTTCAAGCAATACAGCCATCTCTTAAAATTAGTTGTCAATTCATGAAGTTCTTTTTGGAACTTCGGCAATTCTACAAAGATGAGATTCAATTTGTTAGAATACTTTTCCCCTGTCCTTTCTCTTACTAAATGGATTCGTTCGATATAAAAATCCGATGGACCATCCATTTCATCAAACAAATTAAAATCCAGGATTGCCACTGCATAAACCGCTTTCAAATTGAAATCCCATTTACCTTTGACGGCTTGCTTCTGGATAGCAAAACTGGAGTAGAATAAACTTCTATCCACAAAATAAGACCGTTTCGCTTTTTGCATTTCGACAATGAACAATTCTCCACGATCGTTTTTGCAAAAAATATCGAAAACGGCTTTGCGATTTTGTTCCTGAATGCCGGTTTGAAACGTTGACTGATACTCAATGTCCACAATTTTACGCTCTTCTTCGATAATTTCGTTTAAGAAATTGATCAACAACGCTTTGTTTCTTTCTTCTCCGAAGATCCTTTTGAATCCGAAATCCGTTAAAGGATTGATAAATACCTCTTTTCCCATATAGAAAAGGTTTTGATTGATTATAATTTCTTTTCAAAGATAAGGATTTCTTTTGAAATATGAAAATTTGTTTTTCATAAGAGCTGATAAAACCTGATTTTTCCCCGATTTTATACGCTTTTCCCTTTTTTCCCGTTATAATAATCTAAATCCTTTGTGTTATGTTAGATTATATTAAAGGAAACATTGTGGAATTAACCCCGGCAGCGGTCGTAATCGAGGCCGGCGGCTTAGGTTATTTCATTCATATTTCGCTAAATACATATTCTGCTCTAAGTGGAATTACAGAGGCTAAATTATATGTTTACGAAGCCATTCGCGAAGACGCGCACCAACTGTTTGGATTCATGGAAAAACGGGAGCGGGAACTTTTCCTTCTGCTGATTTCCGTTTCGGGCATCGGCGCCAACACGGCGCGCATGGTGCTCTCGTCATTGGCTGTGTATGAACTGGAAGGCATCATCGCTTCGGGCAATGCCTCGGCTCTCAAAACCGTGAAAGGCATCGGAAGCAAAACCGCCGAACGGATCATCCTCGATCTGAAAGACAAAGTGAAAGTGAGCGGCGCGGGACAAACAGCGACCGGCGCCACCGTTCCGGTTTCCGAAACCGCCGGCGAAGCGATTATGGCTTTAACCATGCTCGGATTCAATCAGCCGGCTTCGCAAAAAATAGTTTCCCAAATCATGCGCAAAGATTCGCAACTTACTGTTGAACAAATTATTAAAAATGCGTTGAAAATGCTTTAATGAAACAGTGGACTAAATACATCGTTTCGGGAGTAAGCTTCGTCGTGCTGACCGGCGGTTTCATGTCGATGACGGCCGACGACAAGAAGCCTCGTTTTCCTGTATCCCCCACTGTACCTGAAAATTACCAAGACATCACAACTAATCGTCCGATTGATTTGCGCGCGCCGCAAAACCTGAGTGACGATTTTGAATACAATCCGTTGACTGGCCGGTACGAGTATCGCACACAAATCGCCGGCTTCGATCTCACAACGCCTATTACGCTCACTCCGGAAGAATACATTCATTATTCCTTGCAAAAAAGCATGAGCGCCTATTTCAAAGCGAAAAACGACGAGGATTCTACCAATCCCGACGGATCTAAACGGAAAGATGCGTTCTCGGTTTTCGATTTCAGCATGGATCTCGGACCGGCCGAAAAACTGTTTGGCCCCGGCGGCGTGCGCTTGCAAGCACAAGGCGGAGCAACCATCAAAGCGGCTGTCAGTCATACTTCTACGGGCGATCCGACGAAAACGCCGAGGCAACGCAACCGCACGGCTTTCGATTTCGATACGCAAGTACAAACCAGCATCACGGCTTCGGTCGGCGATAAAATCAATTTCGATTTAAACTACAATACCGAATCGACTTTCGATTTCGATACGAAAAAAATCAAACTCGCTTACACCGGAAAAGAAGACGAAATCATCAAAACGCTCGAAGCGGGAAATGTGAGCATGAAAACGTCCAATTCGTTGATCCGCGGCGGCGCAGCGCTCTGGGGAATCAAATCGGAACTGCAATTCGGCAAGCTGACGATCGGCGCTATTTTCTCGCAACAGCAATCGCAATCGCGCACCACTTCCTCGCGAGGCAATGTGCAAGTCACTCCATTTGAGATCACTGTGGATAATTACGACGAGAACATGCACTATTTCCTCGGCCATTATTTCCACGATACTTACGATCAGGCAATGAGTTCGCTGCCGCACATCAAATCGGGCATCACGATTGAAAATATCGAAGTCTGGATTACGAATAAACGTTCCGACTACGAGCGCGATCAAGTACGTAACATTGTAGCTTTCACCGATTTAGGCGAAAATGATCCGGAATATTTCAGCAATCCCGATTTTGTACATGCCAGAGGTCGCGAATTGATTCCGCAAAACAATGCCAACGACTTGTATGCCAATTTGAATAACAGTTATCCGGGCGTGAGAAACATCAGCACAGTGAATCAATCGTTTGCCGGAACGACGATGCAAGGCGGCAAAGATTATGAAAAAATTGAGAACGCCCGCAAATTGAACAGCAATGAATATGTTCTCAACTCGCGCACAGGCTACATCAGTTTGCGCAGTCAGCTGCAGCCCGACGAAGTGCTGGCGGTCGCTTTCTCCTATCGATATAATGGAGATGTGTATAAAGTCGGCGAGTTTTCGACCGATAATCCCGATCAAGCGAATGAAAACTTGTATCTCAAATTATTGAAAGGAACGGAAAGTTCGCCCGCCTCCCCTACTTGGGCATTGATGATGAAAAATGTTTATACGATCAGCAACCGCAGCATCGAAAAGGAAAAATTCCGTTTGGATATTCAATATTTAAATGATACGACCGGAATTTACCTCAATTACATTACCGAAGGCGCAATTGCCAACAAGCTGTTGCTCAAGGTTGAAAATCTCGATCGCCTCGATACCAACAACGAACCTTATCCCGACGGATTTTTCGATTTCGTGGAAAGCTTCACTGTTCTTTCGCAAACGGGAAAAATTGTTTTTCCGGTCGTCGAACCGTTCGGCAGCCATTTGAGGAAAAAAATCGGAAACGATGCTATTGCCGATAAATACGTCTATCAGGAATTGTACGATTCGACGTTGACGGTGGCGCGGCAAATGGCCGAGAAAAATAAATTTCTTTTAAAAGGAGAATACAAAGGTTCGGGCGGTTCCAATATTGATCTGGACGGATACAACATTGCCCGCGGATCGGTGATCGTGACGGCCAACGGCGTTCGCTTGACGGAAAATATCGACTATACTGTGGATTATGCGACAGGAAACATCACCATTATTAATCCTGCCTACGAAAACGCCAACATCCAGACTTCGTCGGAAAACCAAACGGTTTTTAACATGCAGCGCAGAACCATGATGGGATTGAATATGAATTACGCTTTTTCGCCGAAATTCAATGTCGGCGCTACCATCATGAATCTCAGCGAAATGCCGTTGACGCTCAAAACCCAGCCCGGCGAAGAATCGATCAACAATACTTTGTTTGGGTTCAATATGAATTATACGACCTCTTCTTACCTGTTAACCAACTTGTTGGATAAATTGCCTTTCATCGAATTGACGGCGCCTTCGCAAATTACATTGACTGCCGAATATGCCAATTTAATTCCGGGACATTACCACAGCGAATACGGTGGTGACGAATCGTATATTGATGATTTTGAACGCGCTAAGATCACGCTCGACTTGCGCTCGCCTTATTCGTGGAACTTATCGTCCACGCCTTCCGATTTTCCCGAATCGCGCTTGGTAAACGACGTGGCTTATGGCAATAACCGGGCTTTGCTGGCCTGGTATTACATCGACGGCCTGTTCACGCGAAAATCGTCGCTCACGCCTTCACACATCAAAAACGACTTGGATCAATTGTCGAATCATTACGTGCGGGAAATTCCGGAAATCGAATTATTTCCCAGTAAGGATCAGCGGTTTAACGAAGCTTCCACGTTGCCGGTACTTAATCTGGCTTTTTATCCGAAAGAACGCGGACCTTACAACGTGGATGCTGCCGGCATGAATCCCGACGGAACTTTAGCGCGTCCCGAAGATCGCTGGGGCGGCATTTTCCGGAAAATCGAAAGCGGCCAAACCGATTTTGAAGCCAGCAACATCGAACATATCGAATTTTGGATGCTCGACCCATTCATTTACGAACCTAATGCACCGGGCGGCGATTTGTATTTCAATTTAGGCGAAATTTCGGAAGATATTTTAAAAGACGAAAAGAAATTCTTTGAAAACGGCTTGCCGGCCGATGGCGATACGACCCGCGTAGAAAAAACCGTTTGGGGATATGTACCTAAGCAACAATCGCTTGTCTATGCTTTCGATAACGCAGAAGGCGCGCGTCAACGACAAGACGTAGGATTCAACGGATTGAGTACGGCGGAAGAATTTGCTTATCCGACGTATGCAAAATATCTCGAACAATTGCGCGCCAAATTAAATCCGGATGTCATTCGGGATTGGGAAAATAACCCGCTTTCGCCTTTGCGCGACCCGTCCGGCGATAATTATCATTATTTCCGCGGAGCTGATTTTGACCGCGCGCAAACGCCTATTTTAGAGCGATATAAACATTACAACGGAACGGAAGGAAACTCGGCCGACGCCAGCAATTCGTCCGACAATCTCAATACTTCGGCTAAAGTGAGTCCCGATGTGGAAGACATCAATCAAGATAACACGCTCAACGAGAACGAGAAATATTTTCAATATCGCGTGTCGATTCGTCCTGAAGATTTGCAAGTGGGAAAAAATTTCATCGTTGACCGGCGGGAAGCCATACCTACATTGAAAAACGGGAAAAAAGAAACCGTCAACTGGTATTTGTTTAAAATTCCGATCCGGGATTATGAAAAGAATGTCAATAACATCCGCGATTTCAAGACAGTACGTTTTGTGCGGATGTTTATGACTCATTTTTCCGACTCGGCGGTTTTGCGTTTCGGAACATTGGAATTGGTACGGGGCGACTGGCGCGCTTACACAAAAGATCTGTCGAATCCGAACATACCGCCTTCGGGTGATGCAAGTATCAGTATATCAACTGTCAACATCGAAGAAAACGGGAATAAGAAACCGGTTAATTACATCATGCCGCCCAACGTGAACCGGATGATCGACCCGGGACAACCGCAACTGCGGATGCAAAACGAGCAATCGCTGGCGGTACAAATCATGAACTTGTCGTCGGGAGACGCCCGCGCGGTTTACAAAAACATCGGTCTGGATACGCGGCAGTACCGCCGTTTACAAATGTTTGTTCACGCCGACAAAATGGAGGAAACATCTGATTTACAAGACAATGACTTGTCTGTCTTCCTGCGCATGGGATCGGATTACAAAAACAACTACTACGAATACGAAATTCCGTTAAAGCTCACGAAACCGGGCGTTTACAATTCCAACAGCACGGCCGATCGCGATGCGGTATGGAATCCGGCCAATAAATTCGACTTTCCATTTGAATTGCTTACTCAATTGAAACTCAACCGTAACCGCGAAAAACGCAAGGAAAGTTCGACGGTCAATTATTATACGCCTTATTCCGAATTTGATCCGGAAAAGCCGATGAATAAAGTCACCGTGATGGGAAATCCCTCATTTTCCGATGTGAAAGTGATTATGATCGGCGTACGAAACAACTCACGTTCAGCCAAATCGACCGAAGTATGGTTCGACGAATTGCGCCTGACCGATTTTAACGAAGACGGCGGGTGGGCAGGAAATGTCAATCTGTTTGTTGGATTGTCGGATCTGGGTTCCGTCAATTTTTCGGGAAGAAAGGAAACGGCAGGCTTCGGCAGCCTCGATCAGGGAATTTTGGATCGCAACATCGACGACAAGCAATCATACAGCATTTCCGGTCAACTCGAAATGGGTAAATTTTTCCCGGAAAAAGCAAAAGTAAGTATGCCCGTATATCTTTCTTACAGCGAAGATGTAGTCAGTCCGAAATACAATCCGCTGGATCAGGATATTCTTTTAAAAAATGCTTTGGAGGCGATGGATACGCAGGCGCAACAAGATTCAATCCGGGAATTCGCTCAGAATAAAGTTGTGAAAAAATCGTTGGATATCAGCAATGTACGAGTGAATATCACGAGTAAAAATCCGATGCCTTATGATCCCGCCAATTTTTCGCTGGGCTATTCTTACACCAACGATCATTTACGTAACGCTTCAACTCAATACGAAATCCAAAGCGACGCCCGGCTATTATTCAATTATAATTATTCTCCATTCTTTAAACCCTGGAAACCGTTTAAGAAAGACGACAACAAACCGAAGAAAACCGATGTTTCCGACGATTCGTCCCGTCCCCGGCCTCCTACCGAATCGGGCGTAAGGAGCGGAAAAGCGAAAACGAATTTCTTTACCGAGCTGGGAATCGGCTACTTACCTAAAAGTATTTCGTTTGTATCCACTATTCAACGAACTTATTTCGAATCGCAACTGCGCGATTTGAACCAAAGCAGCGAGGTTGACCGGCTCACGCCTTCGTTCCGCGAAAACTTCGTGTGGAACCGCGATTTCAATTTGCAATGGGAACCGCTGACCAATTTGAACATGAATTTGCAAAGCGGCACGCAGGCGCGAATCGACGCTCCCCACGTGCAAGTCAACAAGAAATTTAATTCCGACGACTACACGCTTTGGAAAGACAGCGTGCAGCGAAGCTTACAGGATTGGGGAACGCCGATGCACTACGCGCAAAACTTCTCGGCTACTTACTCCTTGCCGTTCAAGGATATACCGATCCTGAATTTCATTCAGGCGAGCGTTAATTACACCGCCGACTACTTCTGGGATCGTTACACGCGCATCGAAAATATCGACGATGAAGACGACAGCGGCGAACCGATCGAGTTGGGAAATACCATCCGCAATTCGCGCACTTTTGGACTTAGCAACGTGAATATGAACCTGTTAAACCTGTACAACAAGTCGAAATTTTTGGAAGCTGCCAATAAAAAATACACCTTCAGCCGCGCAAACAACCGCAATGCCGCTGCCGATGATAAAAAGAAAAAAGCGCAGCAGGAAAAGCTGAAAAAGAAATTTGATCACGCCGTGCAATTGAATCCTAACGAAGCGACCGAAATCCGGCATTCCTTGGATAACAAGCGACTTAAAATCACCGCTAAAGGTCCCGACGGCCGCGTTTATCCGGTACGTTACAAAATCGTGGATAAAAATATGGTCAAGATCGAAAATCGCGACTCGATACCTATTCATGTGTCTATCACGCAATTACCGCCGATCGAAGATGCTTCGTGGTACAAATACGCGCAAATTGCCGCCCGCGGATTGATGATGGTTCGCAACGTCAGTTTTTCTTATACGCAAAATACCGGCTTGATGATTCCGGGCTTTAATCAGGACATCGGCGATTTCACCGGGCAGGGAAATTCCGCGACGGGAACGGCTCCGGGATGGGATTTCGCTTTCGGACTCACCGGCGAAGATTATTTGCAAAAAGCCGACGACCGCGAATGGCTGCTCAAAAACAACAATGTGCAAAGCCCTGCCATGTACAACCGGACGGAAACATTTATCGCCAATGCAATCGTAGAACCTTTTGTCGGACTGAAGATTACGTTGAATGCTTCGCGCAATCACACCTACCGCAACGAGCAATATTACATGTACGCCAATTCCTCCCCGACATTCAGCGGCGACTTCAATATGACGACCATCGCGCTGGGTTCGTCCTTTGAGCGAATCAATGCGAAAAACGGTTATTATTCAGGCATTTACGAAAAATTCTTGGAAAACCGTGAAATCATCGCCAAACGTT
Organism: Dysgonamonadaceae bacterium; assembly: GCA_031261015.1. Lineage (GTDB taxonomy): Bacteria > Bacteroidota > Bacteroidia > Bacteroidales > Azobacteroidaceae > Azobacteroides. Next base: position 10,914 of record JAISKG010000028.1, read on the forward strand.
TGGATCAATCTTACAGTCAGGTGTTTAACCAACACGGGCAAGCCTATTCCGATCCGATCAGCCGCAACGCTTCCGATGTGGTGGTGACAGCTTTCCTTGCGACTTATACGGGGAAAAATCCGCAGAAAGCCGGCTTGTCGCTGTTCCCGTCGTTGAAGAACTTACTTCCCAATTGGCAAGCAAGTTACGAAGGCTTGATGCAATTACCTTTTTTCAAAAAGCATTTCAAATCTTTCTCGATTGAGCACGGATATAAATGTATGTATCAGGTCGGTTCGTTCAATTCGTTTCCCGCTTGGACGGCCTTAGGCGATCAGGTTGGTTATATTCCTAACGAAATGACCGGCAGGATGTTGCCTTCTTCGCCTTACAACATTACGGCCGTCAGTCTTACGGAACGTTTCGATCCGTTGTTTGGCATCAAATCGACTTTCCTCAACAATACGAGTTTGCGTTTGGAATATAAAATGGAGCGGATGATCAGCCTCAATGTTTCGTCGGCGCAAATCGTTGAAACTACGGGGAAAACGATCAATACCGGCATCGGTTACCGTTTTGAAAACTTCAACAAAGTGCTGAAACTTCCGAAAACCGGAGGTGAAAGTTTCAACAACGACCTGCGGGTTTCGGCCGATTTTGCCTTTACCACAGCGCAAAGCCTCATCCGCCGCTATCAGGAACCCGACGATGTGCCGCAAGCCACGCGAGGCGATTCGCAATTGATGATCAAGATGACGGCCGATTACACCGTCAGTAAGATGCTGACTTTTCAGGCCTTTCTTGACCGGCAAGTAAGCACGCCCTTGATTTCCGCGACGGCTTATCCTTTTTCAAAAACCAATTTCGGAATCAGTTTGAAAGTTAGTTTAGCAAAATAAATATTTTATGGAAATTATTCAACAATTCATCGATTTTATTCTTCATTTGGATGTGCATTTAGCCCAATTGATCGCCGATTACGGCGCTTGGATTTATGCCATTTTGTTTCTCATCATTTTCTGTGAAACCGGATTGGTGGTCACTCCGTTTCTTCCCGGCGATTCGCTGTTGTTTGTCGCGGGAGCTTTAGCGGCTATTGGCGATAATCATTTGAACATCCACTTTTTAGTTGTGCTTT
>JAISKG010000049.1 GCA_031261015.1 Dysgonamonadaceae bacterium
ATATTTCCCAAGCCGTAACCGGCAAATTCCGATTCATAGCCGGGCAGCGGATATTGAAGATACTCCAAGCGTGCGCCGGCATGAATATATTTGTTGAGGTAATTCAAATCCAAATAGGAATTATCCATCAGATCGTCTTCGAACAAGTTATCGGTTTGCAAACTTCCGGATAAGACCGAGTTTTCAGTGAGTTTGATTTGCGCTCCGGCAGAAATTGCAAGCGAGTATAAGATTAATCCAAACAATATTCGGCGATAATACATACGACTACTTGTTTAAAAGTTCACGTACTTTTTCGATGAGATGGTCTTCGGAACCTTCAGTATATCCGCTTCTCGATTCGACAATATTGCCTTGACCGTCAAAGATGAAGACCGCCGGAATCATGTTGACATTCAGCGCACGCTTGAAGTCGCTGTTTGTGTCGAGCAAAACTTCGTAATCCCAGCCCAAGCGATCGACTAAAGGCTTGACTTTGTTGACATTTTGCGCTTCATCGGTCGATATGGCAATTACTCGCACTCCGGTTTCTTCCTGCCAGTCTTCGTACATTTCGTTGATGGCGTTCAATTCGCGCAAGCAAGGTTTGCACCATGTAGCGAAAAAACTGATAATAAATGGTTTTCCGTTATTGTTTAAAGTATCTGTTTGAACGGTTTTTCCGTTAATGTCTTTCAGTTGCACGGAAGGCATCTGTTGAGCGTTTACATAAACAACGCCGCACAATAAAATAATGATTACTAATCCGGTTTTTTTCATTTTCATGTGTTTTGAGTTTAGATTCATTCGTACATTTTATCAATTAAGTCTTTGTATTTCTCCGAGATAAATGCTCGGCGCATTTTCAACGTGTTGGACAATTCGCCCGTTTCGATCGAAAAAGCTTCAGGTAAAAGCGTAAAGCGTTTCAGTTGTTCGTAGCCGGCAAATTCGTTTTGCATCGCGCCGATCCGTTTTTCGTAAAGCTCAATAATTTGCGGATTTACGCAAAGATCGGCCGGCGATTCAAATTCAATATTCTGTTCCTTGGCATATTTGCTAAGTTCTTTATAATCGGGAACAATCAACGCAGTAACGTATTTCTTTTGATCGCCGATCACGGCTGCCGCATCAATGTATTTATCATTGACCAAGCGCATTTCCAATTGTTGCGGTGCAATGTATTTTCCGTTGGAAGTTTTATATAAATCTTTGATTCTTTCGGTGAGTATAATCCCATCTTTTTCAGTTAATTGACCAGAATCTCCCGTGCGGAAAAATCCGTCTTCGGTAAATACTTCGGCGGTTTGTTCCGGTTTTTTATAATAACCTTTCATCACACTCAGCGATTTCACTTGGATTTCACTGTCGTCGCCGATACGCACTTCGGTTTCGGGCATGACTTTTCCGACGGTTCCGATTTCAAAACCAACTGTTGGGAAACAAGCGACGGTCGCCGTCGTTTCGGTCAAGCCATAACCATAAATCAACGGGATATTTACTGAGTGGAAAAAGGTAATAATCGTATCCGACAAAGCCGCGCCCGCCACCGGAAAAATGAGTCCGTTTTCGAGGCCGACCGCCTTTTTTAAACGTTGATACACCATTTTGTTATAAAACTTGAATCGCATACGCAATCCCCAAGGCGCTTTCCGTCCGTTATTAATATAGTCCAAATTGTGTTTGTGACCGGTTTTAACAGCTTTTTTGAACAACCTTCGGGTTAGAAATCCCGATGTTTCGATTTTTTCCTGCGCGCCTGCATAGACTTTTTCCCAAAACCGGGGAACACTACACATCGCTTGCGGTTTCACTTCTTTAATATACGTCTGAATCTCTTTCGGATCCTGACAAATCGCAATGGAACAAGCGCGATGGATGCAATAAATCGACCACGCTTTTTCAAAAATATGCGCCATCGGCAAAAAAGCCATGGAGAGGAAACGTTGCGGCAGATAATCCAAGCGAATATCGTGGGTTTGCATCACTTCTTTGTAATTGGCATGCGTGAGCATCACGCCTTTCGGCTCGCCGGTTGTTCCCGAAGTATAAATAATATGCGCCAAATCGTCGTCGCTCGCTGTTTTCATGCGTTTTTCGACGGCGGCAATGTCTTGCGAAGTGCGATTTTTGTGCGAACAGAAAGCTTCGAAATACACCGACGTTTTATCTTCTGGCGCACGCACCACTTTGTTATCGAAAATAATCAGTTTTTTCAGGTGACTGCTTGCTTTCAAAACTTGCCAAGCATTGTCGTATTGTTTTTGTTCGCCGACAAACAGAATTTCGATTTCTGCTTCCTCCGTTATATAAGCGATTTGCGGGATAGAAGCTGTGGCGTACATGGGCACCGTCACCGCGCGATTGGCGAAAGCGCCGAAATCCACATATAAACATTCGGCCATATTTTGCGAATAAACTCCAATATTGGATTGTGGTTTCGCTCCGATGTGACATAAGGCTTCGGCGGTCGTAATCACCTTTTTCGCCAATTCGGTCCAAGTCACCGCATGCCACGTCGCGCTCGCTTCGTCGCGTACCTTAATGGCTTCGTCGTCACCGAATTGCTTAGCATGGTGATGTATAATATATGATAAATGAAAATACTCCATAAAAATATTCTATTAAATTGACAACAAAAGTACGAATATTATTTTAATTTTGCGTAAACTTTTTATTCCAATGAATAGAGACACTTTTTATTATGACGCAATCGACTTATTGAAAGAACTTATCGCGATTCCTTCTTTCAGCAGGGAAGAAACGGAGGCGGCCGATTACTTGGAAAATTTTTTGAAAAAAATGAATTATTCTCCGCAAAGGAAAGGCAATAATATCTGGTTATCATCACCTGATTGGGATGATAACAAAAAAACGATTCTCCTTAATTCTCATATAGATACTGTGAAACCGGCAGCCGGATGGACGCGTGATCCTTTCGCTCCCGAAGAAGACGGAGACTGCTTGTTCGGCTTGGGCAGCAACGATGCCGGCGCCTCTTTGGTTTCTTTGTTAATGGCTTTTTTTCGCTTAACGCAAACCGGACAGCCGAATAATTTTATTTTCCTGGCTTCTTGCGAAGAAGAAGTTTCGGGCAAAAACGGCATCGAAAGCGTGCTGCCCGAATTGCCGAGGATTGATTGGGGTGTCATCGGCGAACCTACACAAATGCAACCTGCTGTGGCAGAACGCGGATTAATGGTTTTAGATGCGATCGTGAGGGGAAAAGCGGGACATGCAGCGCGCAACGAAGGCGACAACGCTATTTACCGAGCGCTTCCGGTAATTGAATGGTTTCGTAATACACAATTTCCGCGAATCAGCGCATGGCTCGGCCCGGTGCAAATGACGGTCACGATGATTCAAGCCGGAACGCAGCATAATGTAATTCCCGGCGAATGCAAATTAACAATTGATATACGCAGCAATGACTGCTATTCCAACAAAGAATTATTCGAGCAGATTTCGCTTCATTGCGGCTGCGAAATCAGTGCACGTTCGCTCCGTTTGAACGCCTCAAATTTCCCGTTGGAGCACCCATTGGTTCAACGAGCTATTTTACTTGGAATGAAACCTTTCGGATCTCCTACCTTGTCGGATCAAGCCTTGCTGCCTTTTCCCTCGTTGAAGATCGGTCCCGGCGATTCGGCGCGTTCTCATACGCCTGACGAATACATTTTAAAATCGGAAATCAGGGAGGCAATCGACCTCTATTTTCAACTCTTTCAATCGTTAAATTTAACTTAATTTGACTGATTTTGCTTTTACTTATTCTTTCTTAACAAAAACAGCGCGATTATCGGCGATCTTTTGTGGTTTTTTGGGTAAATGTTAAACAAAAAAGCTGTTCCTTTGTTCTTAAGTTAAGAAGAAGGAAAATTTGAAATGAAAAAATCGACGATTTGGCTGATTGCAGGAGTGATGGGATTCGCTTTCATCGGACTGCTTTATTTGCAAACGCATTACGTTCATATTATCTTGACAAATCAGGAAGAACAATTCCGTGAATCGGTGAAACGCGCTCTGTATCAGGTCTCCCACGATTTGGAAATTGAAGAAACAACTAAAAATATTAACGATCCTTACCTCAATTTCAATAAAAAATACTTGCGGAAAGACGGTAAATCATCGCCGAAAATTCAATTGGGAGTTGATCCGATAGATATTTCATCGGGTTTCGGAAAGAACGACATCACCAAAACTTCCAAAGCGATTCAGGATGCTTTCCAAAACAATTATTTCTATTATCAGGATTTGTTGGACGAAGTGATTCAAAAAGCTAAAAAAGGAAGCAACAAGCCTTTAGATGAACGAATCGACATGAAAAATATCGACGATTACATCAAAACGGAATTAGAAAACAATAATTTGAATTTGCCTTATACTTTCTCCGTTTCGGATCATCAGAAAAATATTGTATATCAAAGTTCGAATTTCCACCCCGAAACGGGAAAAGTGTATTCGCAAATCTTGTTTCCACAAGATTCGCCGAATAAATTGTATGTGCTGCAAGTTATTTTTCCTACACAGCAAAAATATATG
>JAISKG010000080.1 GCA_031261015.1 Dysgonamonadaceae bacterium
CAAAATCTGGTGAGAAAATTCGGGCGTCACGGCGACAATGCTGTGGCACACGTCTTCAATTCCCCCGATATGCGGCGGATAATAATTGGGAATATGGAGGATTTTTTTTTTGCTCATCAAACAAATTCAAAAGTAGCGTTCTAAAATTGAAAATAAATAAATTCGGTATTTGTTGTCCCGTAAAAAACGATCAACAAGACGATTCCGTAATAAATCGCCCATCGCCAAGCGCGTTTCGGAAGATCGCCGATTTGTAATCCGAATTCTTTATCGCGTTGCAACCATTCGATTATCAACATGATAAAGACGAAAAGCAAGAGGGCAAACACATTCATGTTTCCTTGCAAAACCGGCATCGTTACAATCGAAGCGTTCACTAAGCCTTTGTAATACGCAAAAGCTTCGGCGATGCTTGCCGACCGGAAGATAATGTTCGTTAACAAAACCAATGCAAAGGTACTAAAAATGCGGATAAGAATTGGACGCGACGGGAGGATTCCCGGTGGTAATTTCCTCTTTTTGTGCATCGTTCCCCGTAGAATCAACGGAATGTAATAGCAGCCGTGCAAAAATCCCCACAAAACGAACGTCCAGTTGGCTCCATGCCAAATTCCGGAAACCAAAAAGGTAATGACGATCGCTAAAATCAATCCGAAGTTGCCCCAATTCCGGAAACGGATCGAAGCCGGCGTGAAGATAAAATCGGTCAGCCAAGTTGTGAGCGAAATGTGCCAGCGCCGCCAGTAATCGGCAATATTCTGCGCGAAAAACGGGAATTGAAAGTTGCGTGTAATCCGGAATCCCAATAATTTGGCAATGCCAATCGCCATATCCGAATAGCCCGAAAAATCGGCATACAGTTGCATCGTATAAAGAAACGCGCTTAGCCACAACGTGCTGGCCGGATATGCCGAAGAATGGGAGAAAACCGGATCAATCAGCATGGCGCAATTATCGGCGATGACGGCTTTTTTGAATAGACCCCACAAAATCTGCCGAGTTCCATCGGCTGCCAAACCGGAATCAAACGTTCGCTTATTTTTCAATTGCGGCATCAGCGTTTTTGCGCGGTCAATCGGTCCGCTGACCAAACTCGGGAAAAACGCGACGTAACCGAAATAAACCAAGGTATCGCGCTCCGGCGGAACGCGCTGATAATAAACGTCTAACAAATAACTTAGTATCCGGAAAATATAAAAACTGATTCCCAACGGTAATAAAATTCGCAAAGTATGGATACTCAGCGAAATATGACAACTTTGAGCGAGATCAAGCAAACTTTGGATAAAGAAATTGGTATATTTGAAATAAACCAGCGCGCCGGCTTCGATCAAAATTCCGGCGAGCAGCCAGCGACTTTTCGCCTTTCCTTCCGATGAATGTATTTTGATTCCAAGGAAATAACTCACAGCCGTACAGGCAATGAGCAGCAACAAAAATCGCCAATCCCACCAAGCATAAAAAAAGTAACTGCCGGCGAGCAAAATCCCGTTTTGCAGCTTGATCTTCTTCTGTGACAGCCAATAAACAGCGAAGAAAACGACAAAAAACAGGACAAAAGGAATCGAGTTAAAAATCATTTCCGCGTGATATAAGTAATTTTATTTTCGTAATTGTTCGTATCTAACAGCCAATAATCGCCTTCAGGTTTGAACCCCAGATGCCGGTAATGATCGCGCACCATGCCGTTTTTCTCGGTCGCCAGATATTCTCCTTTTAAATAACGGAAACCGTTTTCCTTAGCAAAATCGACCAGCGTATTCAGCGTAAAATTTTCCATCCCGCGTTTCAGCACCCGGCAACTCATAAACCAAGTATCAATAAACAACATCGAAGACGAAACTTTTTTCAAAACGATCACAGCAATCATCCCGTTGTCGCCGAATTTATCTTTCAACGAAAAAGCGAAAGTGGAAGTATCCGGATCCTGCGCCAAACGGGCGATGTCGGCTTCGGTATAGCGGATGGTTCTCAAATTGAATTGATTGGATCGTTGCGATAATTGTGCGACGCGCGGCGTATTAAACGTGTTGAACGGTTCGACGAGCGAAACCATTTCCAAGCTTTTCAAAAAATCTTCCTCGTTAGTGAAACTTTGTTGCACAAGGCTGCGTTGCGATTCTTCCTGATACTGCTTCGTCCGTTGCGCGTCGGCTCCCGAATAACTCACTGTTTCAAAAAGATTTAACGAATATAAATATTCCAAGTATTCGGCCGGATCTTCGGGAAGTTCGGGCACGCAAATTGTGGGAATATTTTCGCGCACTATATTGCGTTCAAACGGATTATCGTCCAAAAATACCATCGAATCGAATCCGATGTTCAGGATTTGCTGGATGTGACGGATGTTATCGGCTTTATTTTCCCAATTGGCTACGAAAACCGCAATGTCGTCCAAATGCAACACCATATCGGGATGTTTCTCAAACGGCTCTTTGGCAATCGATTCCGTATTTTTGCTGCAAACGGCGAGAATAATTCCGCGATTTTTCAATTTCTTGACCCACTG
>JAISKG010000075.1 GCA_031261015.1 Dysgonamonadaceae bacterium
AGTAGTTATCATGACCGACGATGGTTCGTACGGACAAAAAGGATTGATTACCAAAGGAGTAGAAGATGTTATTCAACGAGAAAAAGTTGATCTTTGCGTGACGATCGGCCCCGCCGTCATGATGAAATTTGTTTCTTTACTCACACAAAAATACAACATTCCGACGGTCGCTTCCTTAAATACAATTATGGTGGACGGAACCGGAATGTGCGGCGCGTGCCGCGTGACGGTTGGCGGCCAAACGCGCTTCGTCTGCGTGGATGGCCCCGAATTTGATGCACATCAGGTCGATTTCGACGAAATGATGTTGCGGTTGAACGCTTATAAAGAATTTGAAAATTGAAAATGGAGAATTGAAAATTATGATTAATACAGAATATTTAAAAGAACAGCGAACTGAGGCTTGGCGCGAAGTTTTGCGCAAGTCTATGAAAAATAAAGAACGGGTGGCTGTTCCGCGCGTGAAAATGCCCGAGTTGGATCCCGAATATAGGAGTCATAGTTATGACGAAGTCAATCTGGGTTTGTCTTTAGAGCAAGCTTTATTGGAAGCCAAACGTTGTTTGGATTGTCCGGAACCTTCGTGTATAAACGGCTGTCCGGTGGAAGTGAATATTCCCAAGTTCATCAAAAATATCGAACGGAACGAGGTCGGTGAAGCGGCTAAAACATTGAAGGAAACTTCGACTTTGCCGGCAGTATGCGGCCGCGTTTGCCCGCAGGAAAAACAATGCGAAAGCCAATGTATTCATTTGAAGATGAATAGCCAGCCGGTCGCCATCGGTTATCTCGAACGTTTTGCGGCCGATTTTGAACGTGAGAGCGGTTCGATTTCCATTCCTCCATGTGCTGAAAACAATGGGATTAGCATCGCTGTAGTCGGTTCGGGACCAGCCGGTTTGTCGTTTGCCGGGGATATGGCGAAAGCCGGTTATTCGGTCACGGTCTATGAAGCTTTGCACGAAATCGGCGGCGTATTGAAATATGGTATTCCCGAATTTCGTCTGCCTAATGCCATTGTCGATGTGGAAATTGAGATTCTGCGGCAAATGGGCGTTCGTTTCATTACCAATTGTATTGTTGGTAAAACGCTTACGTATGAGGATTTATTAGCCGAAGGTTATCGAGGCATCTTTGTCGCCAGTGGAGCCGGTTTGCCTAATTTCATGAATATTCCGGGCGAAAATTTGTCGGGAGTTTTATCATCCAACGAATATTTAACCCGCGTGAACCTGATGGGCGCCAACAAAAAAGAAACCGATACGCCGGTTTTTCTCGGTAAAAAAGTAGCTGTGATCGGCGGCGGCAACACGGCGATGGACTCTGTACGCACTGCCCGCCGTTTGGGAGCCGAGCAAGCGATGATTGTTTACCGTCGTTCGGAAGAAGAAATGCCGGCTCGCGTAGAAGAAGTGAAACACGCTAAGGAAGAAGGAATTATATTTCTCAATTTACACAACCCGATTCAATATACCGGCGATGAAAAAGGCCGCGTCAAACAAATGGTTTTGCAAAAAATGGAACTCGGCGAACCCGATGCTTCCGGCCGGCGCAAACCGGTAGAAATTCCCGGTGCAACAGAAACCATCGACGTCGATTTGGTAATTGTAGCCATTGGCGTATCGCCCAATCCGCTCGTTCCCAATACATTCAAAGGATTGAATATCAGTAAGTGGGGCACGATCATTGTGAATCAAGAAACCTTGCAAACCGATTTGCCGGAGGTTTATGCCGGCGGCGACATTGTGAGGGGAGGAGCGACGGTGATTTTGGCGATGGGAGACGGGAGAAAGGCGGCCGCGGGGATGCAGCAGGCGTTTGTTGACTGAATCGCGTATGAAAAACATTAGTTATTTCCCAAAAAAATTGTACCTTTGTGACTTCATTAGCTACAAAAAACAATGAAGAAAAAAGATAACCCTATTACGCGAAAAATAATTAAATGGTTTTGGATATTTTTTGTAACCGCAATCCTCGGTAGCGCACTGTTTTTCTTATTAATTATTAAAGGAGTTATAGGTTATATGCCTCCGGTCGAAGATCTCGAAAATCCGATCAGCAAATATGCTTCGGTAATCGTTTCGGCGGATCAGAAATCGATGGGAACCTTTGCGCAAAGTAAGGAAAACCGGATTTATGTGAATTACAAAGAACTTTCTCCTTATATTATCGAAGCCTTGATTTCGACGGAAGACGAGCGGTTTATGGATCATTCCGGAATTGATGCCTACGCTTTGCTGAGAGCGTTTATCAAAAGCGGCATCTTGTTTCAGAAAAGCGGAGGAGGAGGGAGTACGATTACCCAGCAATTAGCGAAACAACTTTATTCCGATCAGGCGCATAGCTTAATCGAACGCATTTCCCAAAAACCGATCGAATGGGTGATCGCCGTTCAACTGGAACGTTTTTACACAAAAGAGGAAATCATCAATATGTATCTGAATCAGTTCGATTTCCTGTATAATGCCGTCGGCATCCAATCGGCTTGCTGGGTCTATTTTGGTAAAGTTCCGAAAGATCTGACGGTGGAAGAAGCGGCCACTTTGATCGGCATGTGCAAGAATCCCTCGTATTTCAATCCTTTACGCAAAGTAGAACGCACCGCCGGACGCCGCAATGTTGTTTTGGATTTGATGCAAAAAAACGGTTATCTCATGGCTGCCGAATGCGAGCTGGCAAAAAAACAACCTTTGGTTACGCATTATCACAAAGTTGATCACAAAGAAGGAATAGCGCCTTATTTTCGCGAATATCTGCGTTTAATGATGACCGCACAAAAACCCGACAAGAAAAATTACGATACTTGGCATAAGCAAAAATTTTCGGAAGATTCTTTGGCTTGGGCAACAAATCCCTTGTATGGCTGGTGTGCCAAAAACAAAAAAAGCGTTTATATCGACGGATTGAAAATTTATACCACAATCGACTCGCGGATGCAGACTTATGCCGAACAAGCGGTGGATGAGCATATTGGACATTATTTACAGGATGCCTTCTTCCGTGAAAAAGCCAAAAGTCCGACGGCGCCATTTTCCCGTTCCGTTCGCCAGCAGGATATTGATCAAATCATGGAACGATCCATGAAACAATCCGATCGCTATTACAAGCTCCAACAGGCGAATGCGAGCGAAAGCGAAATCCGGAAAAGTTTCAATACACCCACCGAAATGAATATTTTTTCGTGGAGCGGCATGAGAGATACGATCATGACACCGATGGATTCGATCCGGTACATGAAATCGTATTTGCGTACCGGCTTTATGGCGATGGATTCGCACTCGGGTGCGATCAAGGCTTACGTGGGCGGAATTAATTTTCAATATTTCCAATACGATATGGTGAGTTTGGGCAAGCGGCAAGTCGGTTCAACGATCAAGCCGTTTTTGTATTCGCTGGCTATGGAAAGTGGATTTACGCCTTGTACCGAAGTGATGCACGTTCAACAAGAGTTGCTGCAAGAAAATGGGAAAATATGGAGACCTCGTGCCCCTCAACAGCGGATCGGCGAAATGGTTTCCGTCCGCTGGGGATTGCAACATTCCGACAACTGGGTGACGGCCGCGCTGATGAAGCAATTATCGCCTTATACCTTTGTCCGCTTGTTGCGCTCGTATGGTTTGCAAGGGCAGCTCGATCCTGTAGTTTCCTTATGTTTAGGATCTTGCGATGCTTCGATCAGCGAAATGGTTTCCGCATATTCGACGTTTGTCAATGGCGGCGCACGCGTAGAACCTATGTTTGTCACTCGCATTGAAGATATTAATGGAAATACAATTGCTTCGTTTTCGCCTCGCGTGCAGGAAGTCATCAGTGAAGCAGCTACTTACAAGATGCTCAGCATGTTGCGCAGCGTGATCGACGGCGGTACCGGCTATCGGATGCGTTTCCGTCACAAACTGACGGTTCCGATGGGCGGCAAAACCGGAACGACACAAAATAACTCCGACGGATGGTTCATGGGCTTTACGCCTTCATTAGTAGGCGGTTGTTGGGTCGGCGGCGAGGATCGCTCCATTCACTTCGACCGGATGACGGAAGGGCAAGGTGCGAGCATGGCATTGCCGATCATGGGTTATTTCTTGAAAAAAGTATATGACGATCCGAAATTAGGTTATTCGCAATCGGAAACTTTCGCGGTTCCTTCGCAATACAGCGATCCGTGCCCTGCTTCGTCAATCAGTGAATTGGATGATCCGACGATAGTCAGTACTTATGGAGAATTGGATGATAATTTTCAATAAAAACGACAAGGATTTTTGGAAAATAGCCGGTAAATTTCTATATTTGCAGCCGCAAACGCGAAAGTAGCTCAGTTGGTAGAGCACGACCTTGCCAAGGTCGGGGTCGCGGGTTCGAGTCCCGTCTTTCGCTCTACTCTTAGAAGACACTTTAGAGATAAATCAAGACAATGCTTTTCAAATAACTCTTATTTCAACTGAACACAGAGAAAGTGGAAAATGTAATTCTGAGGAATTCACAGAGTTATTGAATCTATAGACCGGGTTTTCTATTTGACTCGTAGATACCAACTGCATACCCAAATCATTATACACACATATTTAGGGTAAGATAATCTACCTTTTCTTCAAAAATAGGAGTAATCATCAGAAAAATGAGTTTTTACGGGTAAAAACTCAAAATAACGAAGTATCTTTGCAGTGCAAAATGCAATATAATTAATCTCTATAAAGAGGTTAACAAAATATTGAAGATGAATCCCGCGGATTATGCTGATGATTGCTTAAAACAAATTCTTTCAGGAGTCTTCAGCATAATAAATGGCGTTTCTATGCTACGAAATGATTTCAGTCAAAAAGTTCGCTTACGGATATGTATTTACCGCACAGGGTTTTCCCTTGCCGCGAAAGCGAAGGATTGTTTGGAGTGCACGAAAATTGCAAGGGTTATTGGGTTATACGCAGTGGCGTAATGCCTAACCGCGAACTAATCAAGCAAGTCACCAACGAAAAAGGCAAATTTTACAAAATCTATTACAAGAAAGAAAATTAACAATATGTCAAACAAAAACACACCAACCATACGCAGTTCGGCTGCGGAGTATCTGACCTTTGTGGCGGCTACGGGCGATAATCCGCAGAGCATTGAAGTGCGCTACGAAGATGAAAATATCTGGCTCACGCAAAAAATTTTGGCTACGCTTTATGATGTTGAAGTGCATACTATTAATTATCACATAAAGAAAATTTTTGAAGATAGAGAACTTGATGAAAATTCAGTTATTCGAAATTTTCGAATAACTGCCACAGACGGTAAAGAATACAGTACAAATCATTACAACCTGCAAATGATTATTGCAGTTGGTTTTAAGGTAAACAACGAACGGGCGGTACAGTTTCGCAAGTGGGCTAACACAATTGTGAAAGAATACACCATTCAGGGTTGGACGATGGATGTGGAGCGGCTCAAAAAAGGCGGAACGGTGCTTGATAACAATTATTTTGAAAAGCAACTCGAACTTATTCGCGAAATTCGCTTGTCGGAACGCCGTTTTTACCAGAAAATAACCGACATTTATTCCACCGCACTCGACTACGACCCAACGGCAAAAACCACCGAACAGTTTTACAAAAAAGTACAGAATAAGTTGCATTGGGCTATTCACAGGCACACGGCAGCCGAGTTAATTGTAGAACGCGCCGATGCCGAAAAACAAAATATGGGTTTACAAACTTGGGAAGCTGCTCCGACGGGTAAAATCCAAAAATCAGATGTGGTAATTGCAAAAAATTATCTGACGGAAACGGAAATGCGAGGTTTGGAACTCATTGTTTCAGGTTATCTGGACTTTGCACAAAGGCAGGCAGAACGCCGTATTCCAATGACCATGCAGGATTGGGCGCGGCATTTGGATAGAATTTTGGTCGCTGACGGGAACGAACTGTTACAAAACGCAGGAAAAATCTCGGCAGAAGTAGCACGTCTGCACTCCGAAACCGAATGGGAGAAATACCGTATTGTCCAAGACTGCCTTTTTGTAAGTGATTTCGACCGATTTATGGAATTGGAAAATTCTCGCAAAGAAATACAAAAACCATAAAATTTATGCTCTGCAATCCCAACATACATCACCGACACAGTATCCGCCTGAAAGAATCGGAAAGATTGCTGGAAGATGCGAAACAGATGATGAATTATTCAGAATGATAAAAGAATATATTCAAATATGACAGATACAATAAAAAATACAATATTGGCACGCGAAAGGAGAAAAAAGCCCTTGTTCGTGGCATATATCGTATTCGTTTCGTAAAACAAGAAAATACGATAACCAAAGAAAATATTCCGTAAAAAAATGGAAAATACAATGATGACTCTGCATACCAATTGACCAACTGGCGTTTGACGAACCAATAGCTTGGCAAACAAATTTAAATGTTGGTGCGATTTGTTCGTACAGAATTAATACGGCACCTCCTCATCCATCACTGGCGCACTCGCCCGATAACTCCCTCTCTCCTGCGGAATTAAATTCGCCTGACCATTAAACCGCGATTGAAATTCTTCCACAATCCGGTCGTCGTCCAGATTTTGAAAGCGCGTAAATTCTTTTTTGAAACTAAGTAAAATATCACCTGTCGAACCGTTACGGTGCTTAGCGATGATGATCTCGGCTTTCCCGGTTAAATCGTTTCCTTTGGCGTCGGCAAAAATTTTATAATATTCGGGACGGTG
>JAISKG010000161.1 GCA_031261015.1 Dysgonamonadaceae bacterium
AACCGACCAACCACTTGGATCTGGAGATGACCGAATGGCTGGAAGAATACTTGAGCCGCTCGACGTTGAGTTTGCTGATGGTGACTCACGACCGTTATTTTCTCAACCGCGTGTGCACCGATATTCTCGAAATCGACAACCGCAAACTCTACGCATACAAGGGCAATTACAATTATTACCTCGAAAAACGACAGGAACGAATCGACGCGCAAAATAAAGATTTGGAAAAAGCCAACAATTTGTACCGAAAGGAATTGGAGTGGATGCGCCGGCAGCCGCAAGCGCGGGCGACCAAAGCGCAGGCGCGCATCGACACTTTCCACGAATTGGAAAACAAAGTGCAAACCGGGCCGAAATCAAGTGCTTTACAATTGGAAGTAAAGGCTTCTTACATTGGCAATAAGATTTTTGAAGCGCAGAACGTTTCCAAGTGTTTCGGCGATGTAAAGATTGTAGAAAACTTTAATTATGTTTTTTCCCGCTACGAGAAATTAGGTATTGTTGGGAATAACGGAACCGGTAAATCGACTTTTATCCGCATGTTAATCGGCGATATTGCGCCCGATGCAGGTTCGTTCGACGTGGGCGAAACCGTGAATTTCGGTTATTACAGTCAAAGCGGATTAGCGTTCGACGAAAACCAGAAGGTGATTGATATTGTTCAGGAAATTGCGGAAGTCATTGATTTGGGCGGACGTAAACTGACGGCTTCGCAGTTTTTGCAACATTTTCTTTTTACACCCGAAAAACAGCACGATTTCGTCCACAAATTGAGCGGCGGCGAAAAGCGACGTTTATACTTGTGCACGGTATTGATCAAAAATCCCAATTTTTTAGTGCTCGACGAACCGACTAACGATTTGGATATTATCACTTTGAATATTTTAGAAGAATATCTGGCTGCGTTCAAAGGTTGCGTAATTGTGGTGTCGCACGATCGTTATTTCATGGATAAAACGGTGGATCATATTTTCGTTTTCAAGGGAAATGGAGAGATTAAAGATTTTCCGGGAAATTACACGCAATACAGGGAAGCGGAGAGTGGAAAATTGAAAATTGAAAATGAGAAGCGGAATGAGGAGAAGCAGATTGTGAAAAGTCCGCGATCTGCCTCAACTTCCGAAAATCCGAAGAAAAAACTTTCGTTCAAAGAGCAGCGCGAGTGGGAAACTTTGGATCGAGAAATTCCGTTGTTGGAAGCCGAGCAGCAACAATTGGAGCAAGAACTTTCCGGCGGCAATTTATCTTCCGAAGAATTGTTGGAAAAATCGCGACGGATCAGCGAAATCATGGAAGCCTTGGATGAAAAATCGATGCGTTGGCTGGAGTTATCGGAGTATCTTTAAGTAATCTTCTAACGATGCCGGCTCTTTTTGAATGATTGCAAAAATAAATTATAATGATTACCGAATATTATGCCTAATTGCAAATTTTTTCATTACAGAGGGTTGATTTTCCGCAATAAGACAAAGGATGTAGAGTCCGTTTTGCAGCGAAGAAACAGGAATTACCTTTTCGGAAGTTAAATTGCCGGCCAGAATTTTTTGTCCACCAAGGTTGAATATTTCATATTTTTGAAAGGGATTATCGGAAGAAATATGCAACTCGTCTTGTGCAGGATTGGGCGACAATACAAGCTCAATTTTCAGATTTTCAATGCCTGTCGGCGTATCTTGCCACTCCGAATCCATCTGGTTGCCCCAAATATATTCCACTAATTCGGGGTAGTCAATGAAGGGATTACGGTTGTTCTGAATGGTATATGCCACATTGTTCCGGTCGATTTCTTTTTGCGAAACGGGGTCGTTTCTGTGCCATTTCAGCAACAAATTCACCGCCCAAGTTTTGTATCCGGGATAAGCATTTCCCGCCAGCATCGGTACGGCTTCGCTGTTGCGTATCCAGCCGGCAAACAGATTTTCGTAGCAAGTCGCCATATAAAAATAAGTGCGGGCAAAATCGCCTTTGTAAGCATCTATCGGCTCGAAAACAGTACCTGTGTAGCCTTGCGAAGATTTCCCACTTCCTAATTTTGAACCGTTTCGCGAAGTCCAGGTTGCGCTTTGTACTTCGCCGTAAGGATAATTGCTTCTCATTCCATTCACTTTTCCGTCGGAGGGATATAAATGAAATAAATCTCTATACATAGGCGAAACTTCACCGCCAAACCAGCTTTTCGGGAAAGAATGTTCGCGGTTGTAGCAATCGCCTTCGCTGCTGTAAGATCCGCACTGGTCGGTTTGAAATTCATAAATATAAGGCGGATTTCCATTGGGAACATCGGAATACATATCCCAAACATGATTTGGATTGTCGGGACGTTCGTCGGTTGACATAAACGAATACCACAAACCGGCATAACTCGTCACATCCGGATTTTTGATAATCTGGTACAACGCTGTTTTCAGTTGTGAAGTCGATTTGCCGGCAGCCGAATTGTAATATCCCTCAGGCGCTTGCGCAAAAATAGTTGCAGAAAATACTGCAAATAATAAACATACAGCAAATTTATTTTTCATATTAAATTAGATAATAAACCGGAATACTATGTAAAGGTACTACTT
>JAISKG010000198.1 GCA_031261015.1 Dysgonamonadaceae bacterium
ACATGGGTTTTCCTCGGTACCGGCTTCATCTTCCTGATGACCTGCCTCGGCTCGGCTATGGTTTTTTTCTTCCGTCATCGCACCAGCCGCAAGATGCAAACGCTTTTTCTCGGCTTTGCGGCGGGAATTATGATCGCCGCTTCGGTTTTCGGACTGATTATCCCGGCCATTGAAGAAGCCGAAGCTTTGGGACAAATCGGCTGGCTGCCGGCAGCGGGCGGATTTTTGATTGGCGTGTTGTTTCTTTATGGATTAGACAATTTGATTCCCCATATTCACGCTTCTTCCAACGAACAGGAAGGTTTGCCGTCGTCGATGAAGCGCACGACTTTGCTTGTTTCGGCAGTTACGTTACACAATATTCCCGAAGGCATGGCGGTTGGGTTGGCGTTTGCATTGGGAGCGCAGCACGGCGGCGTGGAAGCTATGTCGGCTGCAATGGCGTTGGCCTTAGGTATCGGCATACAGAACTTTCCGGAAGGGGCAGCAGTGGCTTTACCGTTAAGACAAGAAGGAATCAGCACGTGCAAATCATTTCTTATCGGTTGCGGTTCAGGCGTAGTGGAGCCGATTTTTGGTATTTTGGTGGCGCTTGCCGCCGGATTTATCGCTCCTGCAATGCCTTGGCTGTTAGCATTTGCGGCCGGTGCGATGATGTATGTTGTGGTTGAAGAATTGATTCCCGAAGCGCATTTAGGCGAACATTCCAATATCGGCACTTTGTCGGTGATGGCGGGCTTTTTATTGATGATGGTGTTGGACGTAGCGCTGGGATAATTTTTTCTTCATTTGTAAAATATTTTTCATCTTCATTTGTCAACATAAATAGAATAATTCACTATTAAAATTTTTTGACATGAACAAAAGACATTTTTTGAAACATTTATTGCTGCTCCCATTAGTGATCGCCGCTTTCGGCGCCATCGTTATGTTACTTTGGAACTGGGTGATACCGGGAATTTTCGGATGCGCCGCTATCAATTATTGGCAAGCCTTAGGTTTATTAGCCTTGAGTAGGATTTTCTTTGGCGGCTTCGGCAGACATTGGATGAAAGCAGGGATGAGGCATCATCATCACAATCCTATCCGTGAAAAATGGATGAAAATGACGCCTGAAGAAAGAAAAGAATTTGTGAAAAACAGACGTCATCCATTTGGTCATTTCGGAATACAAATGCATGATTTTGATCCGGATTGCCGGCGTGATTTTTTCCATGAAAACGAAACCGGGAAACAAGAGTAATTGTGGCGGAAAAACAAATGGAACTCGATCGACTGATTGCAGAATATCGCCCGCAGCTTCAATCTTTTATCCGTAAAAGGGTTAGTAATAAGGAAGATGCGGAAGATATTCTGCAAGACGTCTTTTATCAATTGGTGAAAACAGTGAATACTGCCATGAATCCGATTGAGCAGACGGCGGCGTGGCTCTATCGCGTGGCGCGAAACACGATTATCAATCACGGAATCAAAAAGCGCGAGGAGGAAATGCCTGTCTATCAAAGCGATGAGAACGATGATGCGATTGTCAAAGATTTTTCGGAAATCTTATTTAATAATGAATCGTCGCCTTCGCCCGAAACGGAATATTTGCGCTCATTGGTCTGGACGGAATTGGAAAATGCGTTAGCGGAACTGCCGCCCGAACAGCGCGAAGTGTATGAATTGACTGAATTTGAAGATATTCCACTTAAAGAAATTGCGCAAACGACCGGCGTTCCGGTCAATACTTTGTTGTCGCGAAAACATTATGCGGTATTGCACTTGCGGAAGAAAATCAGGCAATTGTACGAAGAAATTATCTATCAATAACTTATGGAGTTTTATACCATCGTTATCATTCTTTTAGCGATCGCAATCGGGTTGTCCCCGGTGGCGTCGAAAATGAGGTTGCCATATCCCGTTGTGTTGTTGTTGGCGGGCATTGGAGTGGGTTTTATTCCCGGCATTCATCCGGTTTCGATCAATCCCGAAGTCGTTTTTCTACTGTTTTTGCCGCCAATGCTTTACGATGCTGCTTACAACATTTCGTTCAAGGAATTTAAACGTAATTTGCCGGTTATTTCGTTGTTAGCATTTACATTAGTGTTTGTGACGACGGGGGTTATTGCTGTTGCCGTGCATTATTTTTTGGGCTTGTCGTGGGCCTTGTCGTTTGTGTTGGGTGCGATTCTTTCGCCGCCCGATGCCATTGCTGCGACGAACGTTACCAAAGGTTTGGGCTTGCCACACCGCACGCTCACCGTTTTGGAAGGCGAGAGTTTGATCAACGATGCTTCGGCGTTGGTGGCTTTTCGTTTTGCTGTGGCGGCTGTGGCCGGAAGCGCATTTGTTCCGCTGAATGCGATTTTGATGTTTCTGATCGCGCTGGGTGGCGGATATTTGTTCGGCTGGTTGTTGGCGCACGTTTTCCTTTTCATTGCTAAAAAAAGATTGGATAAAAACGTGATAGTCAGCTTAAACTTGATGCTTCCATTTGTAGCTTATTTGTTGGCTGAAGAAATCCATGTTTCGGGCGTGATCGCCGTCGTGGCCATTGGCTTGTGCATTGCCCGCCACAAAGATCAATTGCCGGAACCGACTGTTACTCAATCGAAATCCGTACTGGATACTGTGATTTTCATCCTTGGCGGATTGGTGTTTATTTTAATCGGACTGCAATTTCCACAAGTTTTGAAAAGTATTTCGCCCGACCGTTTTCTACCGTTAATTGCCTGTTCTTTCCTGATTTTCGCCGTCGCGTTATTGATTCGGATGGCCACGATTTTTTGGCATAAAATGCGGATGAAAAATCAGTACCATACCTTGATAAGCAGGGTACAAACGATGAATGTACAGCATATCGAACGGATGAATCGCCGTTTTCCCAATCAAAAGGCTTTTGATGATCGCATGGAAAATTTCAAGTCTTTGCTGCTCACGGGAAAAGAAGCAATCATCATTGGCTGGTCGGGCATGCGTGGCATTGTGTCGCTGGCGGCCGCCTTGTCGCTGCCTCTGCTGATGACCGACGGAAACCGTTTTCCCGAACGGGATACGATTATTTTCTTGACAGTTTCGGTAGTGATTATCATGTTGGTAGTGCAGGGATTAGGATTGCCGGTCTTAATTAAAATATTAAAGAAATTTCGTTAAAATACTGTCATTGTCAATTCTGTCGTCAATATCAATTCCTCTATTCCCATGGTTTTTGTCCTCCCTGTTATGTGATCTAATTGTGCTTCAAAAGTAATATTATTTCCCGGATTTTCAAAATGAACATAGTTTTTCAAAAAGTTCATAAGGATAGAGATTGAAGAATGATACAACGCAAGTTTTGCGCTTAATTGGAAAATTTCATATACCTTTGTTTTTCATATATAATTAATGAATATTACCGATGAAAAAAATTCTGTTGATCCTAATCTGCCTTACCGGGTGTTTCGTCCTAAATGCCCAAGAATCTTATTATTATGGATTTGAATACACGCTTCAAGCCGACGAAAAATATTACGTTTACGCCGATGTAGCCAATGTGCGAATCGAACCCGACAGCAAGGCGGATATAGAGAATCAATTATCTGCCGGACAAGAAGTTACGATCATTGAAACGGATGATAAAGGAGATAATCCGGTTGTCATAGACGGCTTTACAGGAAAATGGCTATATGTTTCTTATACAATTAATGATGTAAAACGAGCCGGTTGGATTTGGAGTAATACGCTTAGTTACAAACAATTGCGACGTGGAGATACAAAATTTGTTTTCGGAATAGACAAAATAGTCAAGTTCGGTTTTCAATGGTCGGTCAAAGCTATTGACAACGGAAAGATCGTTGATAGAAAATTTTTTACGGTCAGCGGTGAAGAAAGTCATTCTCCGTACGCTAAAATTATGGATGGCGTGCAATTGGAAAATGTCAAATGTGTGGTACGAATTGCTTCCGGCGGCGAAGCTTGTGGAATCGGCGCGCCGGTTCATTATTTTGCGTGGCTCGACGGGAGCAAAAAATTGGTGGAGTTGCCCTCGACGATGTCGGTAGGTGATGCTTGCGCTCTTTCCTATTCCGAAACGTTGATTATTCCGACGGAAAATACCGAAAGTATTCCGAATCTGCTTATAAAAATTACGGACGAAGGTATTCCGCCGGAGAATGAGGACGATGCTTGCGATTATAGCAAGTGGAGGGATGTGTATAAGACGGAGTTGTTTGAGTGGAAAAATAATGAGGTGAGGAAAGTGAAATAGTTTTAAAATTATGATACAAAAGGAAAGAGCCAAACGCAACAAAACACTTACATTAATTCCTGAAGAATACGAGAAATATTCAACTAAATTACTGAATATCAATCATCCTATTCTCATAGAAGATCTTTTGAATAAAACTATTCACAACAATTTATTTGACATTCTGGAGTATCTGCCCAAGCAATTCGCCGATCTGATCGTCATTGATCCGCCTTATAATTTAACTAAAGATTTTAATGGTTTTACTTTCAAATCTTCCTCCAAAGACCATTATCTGGAATATCTGCGTTCATGGTTTCCGAAGGTTGTTGCGTTGCTGAAGCCTAACGGTTCACTGTATTTATGCGGCGATTGGCAATGCACATCCGCTTTGCAGCAAGTGATGGAAGAAAACCTGACGGTCATGAACCGGATTACGTGGCAGCGCGAAAAGGGTAGGGGTGCGCAGCATAATTGGAAAAATGCGATGGAAGACATTTGGTTCGGTGTGAAAAATGCGAAAGATTATTATTTTGATGTTGAATCGGTTAAGCAAAAAAGGAAAGTCATCGCTCCTTACCGGGAAAACGGAAAACCCAAAGATTGGGAAGAAACCGAAGATGGCAATTTCCGCCTCACTTTCCCCTCCAATTTTTGGGATGATATCAGTATTCCATATTGGTCGATGCCGGAAAATACCGATCATCCCACGCAAAAGCCTGAGAAACTGATTGCTAAGCTCATCTTAGCCTCTTGTCCCAAAAACGGCCTCGTGTTTGATCCTTTCCTCGGTTCGGGAACAACTTCCGTCGTTGCTAAAAAACTCGGACGGAATTATTGTGGCGTTGAGATGAATCGCAAATATGCTTGCTGGGCGGAAAAACGCTTGGAGATGGCGAGGGAAGATGCTGCGATTCAAGGGTATGCGGGAGGAGTATTTTGGGAGAGGAATACGGCGGGGTTGCAGAGTGTTGCTCAAACGCCTTCAAAAGGCAAAGAAGTTTTAACGATTTGAAAATTATTCGACATCTATTTGACAATGAATGAGGTATTTTTCATCATATGCCCAGAGAGTTTTATGCACTTTCATCGCACAGCCGTTAATTCTATATGTTATTTCGTCTAATGTCATTTCTTCCTGTTAATCCATTAATCTTGTAAATCCTGATTCAGACAATTTATATTCTATGTTTTGTTGTTCGGACATAATATTATTTTTTGATAAATATTTCCTGTTCCAAGCCTTTCTTGAATTTGTGAATTAA
>JAISKG010000227.1 GCA_031261015.1 Dysgonamonadaceae bacterium
CGATGAGGATGTAAAAGATGCTCCGACGTTTCGAGCCATTGCCAAGTCGCTGGCCGCACAAATTGACGGTTGCGATTTGGCCGGTTACAATTCCAATCGCTTCGATATTCCGCTGTTAGCTGAAGAATTTTTGCGTGCCGACGTGGACATGGATTTAATGAAACGCAAGTTTATCGACGTACAGACTATTTTTCATAAAAAAGAGCAGCGCACTTTGGCTGCCGCATACAAGTTTTACTGCGATGCCGATTTGGAGAATGCACACACGGCAGAAGCTGATACCAAAGCTACTTACGAAATTTTAAAATCGCAATTAGATCGTTATCCCGATTTGGTGAACGACATTACGTTTCTTTCCGAATATTCGTCTTTCGGCAATAATGTGGACTTTGCAGGCAGAATCGTTTATAACGATAAGAAGCAGGAAGTGGTGAATTTCGGAAAATACAAAGGCCGCTTGGTCGAGGAAGTTTTCCGGGAAGATCCGGGATATTACGGCTGGATTATGCAAGGCGATTTCCCGTTGCATACAAAGAAAGTGTTTACGAATATTAAGTTGAGGTCGGCGTTTAAGAAATAAAAAGATTTTCTCTGTCATTTCAGCACTCAACCACTGCTGATTGATTTTTATTTTCTTGATTTTGGATAGCATCATCAAGCTCTTTTCTGTTGCTAAATTCTTCATCTAAAACGGTTAGCCTTTTCATTCTTGTGAAGGCAAAGATAACGAATATCCTGCGTAGCGGCGTATCCTAACTGTGGGTGTGCTACTGCATTTGCAAAAATATTTTAAAAAAGATTCCAATTTCTTTGTTATTTCGATAAAATGATTTAATTTTGCCGAAAATTAAATCTTAATGTAAAGTATTTTATTTTTTTAATTTGCAAAATATCATTGAAATTGGAAATTTAGTTTCATTTTTACATTTTGTTTTTAATGGGTTTAGTCATTCGAGTATAAATTTTAAGTTATTAATTCAAAAAAAGTTAGTTTATGAAAAAGATTGAAGCAATTGTACGCAAATCGAAATTCATGGATGTCCGCAAGGCTTTGCACGAGGCGGACATTGATTTTTTGTCGTGGTGGGACGTGAAAGGGCAAGGCGACGCCAAGCAAGGCTTGATATTCAGAGGGATCGCTTACGACGTCAACGCTATCGACCGGATCTATCTCTCTTTTGTCGTGCGGGATATTAATGTGGACAAATCCATTGAGTCGATCTTGAAGGCGGCTTACACGGGCGAGAGTGGCGACGGCCGGATTTTCGTTTCGGAAATCGATCAGGCGATCCGGATCCGGACGGGCGATAAGGGGGACGAATCGTTATATAATAAATGAATTGAAAATGGAGAGTGGAAAATTGAAAATTAAAAGTTAGAAATAGTAAATAGAAAGAATATGAAAAAAATAATAGCATTAGTCGGTTTATTATTGGCCTGTCCGGTAGGGATGATGGCGCAAGAAGCAGTTGAGGAAGTTCCCGTTTTGGATTCGGGGAATACCGCTTGGATTTTGGCGGCCACGATGTTGGTGATGTTGATGACTATTCCGGGCTTGGCTTTCTTCTACGGCGGTTTGGTTCGCCGGAAAAATGTATTGAGCGTGATGATGCAATGCGTTGTTTTGACGGCAGTTATCACGATCGAATGGATTGTTTACGGTTATACGGCGGTTTTTGGAACGAGTTTGTCGGATACTTGGATCGGCAGTGTGATCGGCGGTTTCGATAAATTGTTTTTGTGTGGCATTCAAGTGGATACATTGACTTCGGGCAATATTCCGGAGCTTCTTTTTGTTTTATTCCAATGTAAATTTGCCGTGATTACGCCTGCTTTGATTGTGGGCGCCTTTGCCGAACGCATCAAATTTTCGGGCTTTTTACTTTTCTCGGTTTTGTGGTCGATTTTGGTGTATAATCCGATGGCTCACTGGGTTTGGGGTAACGGCTGGATGCAAGAAATGGGTGCGATCGACTTCGCCGGCGGTACGGTGGTACATATCAATGCCGGTATTTCCGCGTTAGTCATGGCTTTGTTGCTGGGACGCCGCCAAGGTTTCGGCTCCAATCCGATTATTCCGCATAACATTCCGTTTGTCGTTTTGGGAACAGCTTTGTTGTGGCTCGGTTGGTTCGGTTTCAATGCCGGAAGCGGATTAGCTGCCGACGGATTGGCTGCTAACGCGTTTTTAGTAACTACTTTAGCTACTGCAGTCGCTGCAACAACCTGGATGGTTTTAGAGTGGTCGATTAATAAAAAACCGACTGTAATCGGTATATGTACGGGCGCAGTAGCCGGTTTGGTCGCCATCACGCCTGCTGCAGGGACGGTCGATGCGATGGGATCACTGGTGATCGGTCTGGTTGCCAGCTGCATTTGCTACACTTTCGTCGCTTACGTGAAACCTAAACTCAAATACGACGATTCATTAGATGCTTTCGGCGTGCACGGCGTCGGCGGGTTTGTCGGTGCGATTTTAACGGGAGTATTTGCTACACAAGTGATTACCGGAGCCGATGGACAACAGGGAGCCTTGTATGGCGATTGGCATCAATTAGGCGTGCAAACCGTTGTTAATCTCGCGGCTGTCGTATTTGCCGGCGTGATGACTTTTATTTTATTCAAAGTTACGGATAAATTAGTCGGCCTGCGCGTTTCGGAAAAAGAAGAATCCATCGGGCTTGATATTTCGCAACATGGAGAAATTGCTTATAGCGAAGAAGAATAATCAAAAATGAGTTAGTTTTTTTAGGAAGATGAAAATAGAAGGTTTTTAAGGAAGTTCGTTTTTTAAGGTGAAAAGATTAATAGGTTAGTTTACAAATTTTTAAAAGACAAAAAAATGAAAAAAGTTATCTTTACAGTAATTGTATTTGTGTGTTCGTTAGCTGGGGTAAAAGCGCAGGAATTTTCGGTAGGCGCGGATTTGGTAAGTTCGTATGTTTGGCGCGGGTCGCTCGGCGCCGGAACAAGTATTCAACCGGCAGCTTCGTTGGAATACAACGGATTGACCGTCGGTGCGTGGGGAAGCGTGGATATTGCAAGCGCAGGTACGAAAGAAGTCGATTTCTTCGCCGGTTATTCCGCTTGCGGCGCGTCTTTCACGATTACCGATTACTGGTGGAACGGCGAAGGTGTGCAAAAATATTTCAATTACGACAGTCACAATGAATTGGGACATCGCTTTGAAGCTTCGGTCGGATATACCTTGCCGGTCGAAAAGTTCCCGTTGAGTTTAAAATGGAATACTTTTTTCACCGGTTATGATAATTATACGGTGAAAGAGGGTGAATTGAAACGTTCCTATTCTACTTATATCGAAGCAACTTATCCGTTCTCTGTCAAAGAAATAGGATTGGAAGCCGCTTTGGGTCTGACTCCATGGGAAGGTCTTTACGCTTCCGAATTTTCGGTAATTAACCTGAGTTTGAAAGCCAAGAAAGATATTAAAATTACCGACAGTTTCTCGTTACCTGTTTTCGGACAAATCATTACCAATCCCCGTTCGGAAGATATTTTCTTTGTTTTCGGAATTACTTTATAAATACTGAAAATAAAAACGTATCTTTGCGAGCAAAATGCAATAAAAATAATAGATATAGTAGATAAATCCTCAAAATAACAAACAATAACAAAAAATTATGTCAAGTTTAAGATTCAAAGCAGTAGAAGAAGCTTTTAGAAAAAAAGCCGTTCCTGTGACCGCTCCGGCAGCAACTACTTCCGAATATTACGGCAAGTATGTTTTCAACCGGGAACAAATGGCCAAGTATTTGTCCAAGGAAACTTTAAAAACTTTGTTTAACGTCATTGACAAAGGCGACACGCTGGACCGCGAATTGGCGAATCACATAGCCGCCGGCATGAAAATGTGGGCGATGGAATTAGGTGCAACGCATTATACGCACTGGTTCCAACCGTTGACGGAAAGAACAGCCGAAAAGCATGATTCGTTTATCGAGTACGAAGGTGCGCCGGGCAGCCCGGTGATCGAAGAATTTTCCGGTAAATTGTTGGCGCAACAGGAACCCGATGCATCGAGTTTTCCCAGCGGCGGCATCCGCAACACGTTTGAAGCGCGCGGTTACACGGCTTGGGATCCTTCTTCGCCTGCTTTTATTATTGACGACACGCTGTGTATCCCGACTGTGTTTATTTCTTATACGGGCGAAGCTTTGGATTATAAAACTCCATTGATGAAAGCATTAAGTGCAGTTGACAAAGCAGCTGCCGAAGTTTGCCAATATTTCGATCCTTCGGTGAAGAAAGTATTTTCTTATCTGGGCTGGGAACAGGAATATTTCTTGGTGGATGAAGGTTTGTTCGCGACCCGTCCCGATTTGGTGCTGACCGGCAGAACCTTGATGGGACACGAATCGGCCAAGAACCAACAATTGGAAGATCATTATTTCGGAGCCATTCCCACGCGTGTACATGCTTACATGAAAGATCTTGAATTTGAAGGATATAAGTATGGTATTCCTTTGAAAACCCGTCACATCGAAGTAGCTCCCAACCAGTTTGAGTTGGCTCCTATTTTCGGGGAAACCAATTTGGCAGTCGATCAAAACTTGTTGATCATGTCGTTGATGAAAAAAGTAGCTCGTCGTCACGGTTTCCGCTTACTGCTGCACGAAAAGCCGTTTGCAGGAATCAACGGTTCGGGAAAACATAACAACTGGTCGCTGGGTACCGATACCGGTGTCGGCTTGTTGACTCCGGGCAAGACTCCCGAAGAAAATTTGCAGTTTGTTACTTTCGTAGTCAATATTTTACGCGCCGTTTATAGAAACAATGCTTTGTTGAAGGCGTCGATCATGACTGCTCCGAATGCGCACCGTTTGGGCGCTAACGAAGCTCCTCCAGCCATCATTTCCGTATTCCTCGGATCGCAAGTTTCAGCCGTTTTGGATAAATTGGAAGCCAGCACAAGCGAAGAAGCCATCACGATCGACTCCAAACAGAAAATGAAATTGGGTGTGGCTAAAATTCCTGAAGTATTGTTGGACAACACCGACCGCAACCGGACTTCGCCTTTCGCTTTCACCGGCAACCGCTTTGAGTTCCGCGCCGTAGGTTCGTCGGCCAATTGCGGCTCGGCAATGATTGTGCTGAACTCCATCGTTGCCGCTCAATTGAAAGAATTTAAAGCGACCGTCGATGCCAAAATCGCCGCCGGATCGTCGAAGCAAAAAGCGATTTTCGATGTGTTGAAAGAATACATCAAAGAATCGAAACTCATTCGTTTCGACGGCAACGGTTACAGCGACGAATGGAAAATTGAGGCCGAAAAACGCGGATTAGATTGCGAAACCAGCGTTCCCGTGATTATCGACGCTTACATGAAACCCGAATCGGTGAAATTGTTTGAAAGCATCAAAGTATTCTCCGAGAAAGAATTGCATGCACGCAACGAAGTGCAATGGGAAACTTACACCAAGAAAATCCAGATTGAAGCTCGCGTTTTGGGCGATTTGGTATTGAACCATATCATCCCGGTAGCGACCAAATATCAATCTTCT
>JAISKG010000002.1 GCA_031261015.1 Dysgonamonadaceae bacterium
CGCAGGTTCCCATAAAACATTCATCCGGTTGGGAGTGAAACGAGCAGGTAGTCCGATGCGGTTGTCCGTTTTTTTCGACAAAAGCCAAAGCAAAAGCGTCGTGTCTTGTCGGCGAAAACATATCGTAATCGGTCAGTTTCACTTCTTTCTTTCCGTCCGGGAAGAAACGCAAGTCAATAGTTTCCTGCGGAGCGGGTTGTAAATCGCTCCACCAATTTTTTTCCGGTTCACGGAAATTAACAACCGCTCTCCGGTTTCCTTGTCGGTCTTTAATCAGCCATTCGTCATTATTTTTTTCAAACGACAAAGGATTCTGTTTTAACTTCTCGTCCAATTGTAGCATTTCCGAAGTCTCTGAAATTTGTCCGTCAAAAGCGATGGATACCCGCAAGATTTTTTCTCCCAAAGCCCTTATTCTCAAGATATAATTTTGGCGAGAGACGGAAAGGTCGGGGGTGATTTCATTGGAATTATTTTGTTTCTGAAACGGAACGGATATAAAAATATCTCCGTCTTGTTCCCGAATATCGGCAGGTATGCAGGCTCTCCATAGCCGGTCGCCCTCATTTAGCGCCGGATGAAAATTCAGGAAATCGAATAATTGATAATTTGTTTGTATAGCCATAATATTTTAATGTTTATTATTTAAAAACAACCCACGATTCGCCTTCCTCTGTCCCTTCAATCCCGGTCTGGTACTTCGCCATAATCTCATTCCACTCATCCACACGCGGATTATTTTCGGTGGTTTTCGGATTTAATTCATCCAAACTTTCGCCTTCGGGAATACTGATAATCAACATCAACTGACGACCGTTTCGGAAAACCAGTAATTGTTGGAAATTAGCGTTGCAAAAACCGTTTGCCACCTCAGGAAATTTTTCGGCTTGAGTGGCATGGTAATTCATGTATTCGGCTTGCATTGTTTCGTCGGCTACCAAGTTTGCCGTCATAATCGTATGACTCCAATTTTTCGCCGTCATTTTGTCATCGCAATTCCGACGGTCGAACACATAAAAAGGCGTTTCATACAATTTGATTCCTACATCAGGGAAGGCGGTTGTCAATTGCTTCTGCGTTTCACCTAAATCGGAAAATACGCCGTATAAAACAGCATGATTTTTCCATTGATAAACCGAGACCTCAATGTTGTGATACCGGCAGAATTGCTCTAATTTCTCCGTATAAATGCTGTCGTTTCCAACGATTTCAATAACCGACGGAAGAGTTTCCACTGCCTTGGGCGTACACGCTGACAGCAAAAAAAGAAGGATTGCAATCACCCCTAAATCCCCTAAAGGGGACTTAAATGGTGTAGTTGGATTTTTAATTTTACTTAGTTGTATTTTCATGATTTTAATAATTTTTCAGGCCATTCATAACTGCCCGGTTTGATTGTTATAAATATATTTTCTCTATCGGGAATTTTCAGTCTTACTACTCCCCGCGCATATTCTTCAAACGGAATGAGCGAAGATATATTGCAGGCTTCCAAACAGGCATAAGCGGTTGCTCCTCCCTCAATAAAAATTTCTTCCACCGGATATGTTTCTAAAAACTTCCGTAAAATTTCTGCCAAGAGGCGTTTTACATTTTCCGGAGAGGCAAACGGTTGTTCTTCTTTCATTGTAATAATAAGCCGTTTCCTTCGTTCATAAATATCTTTTATGTCGTGCATCCAACTATTAAGGATTGCCGGATTTAGCAATTGTATGACGAGATTCTGCGGAATCTCAACAACATCGAAAACTTGTGTGTTCCGGATAAATCGTTTACTCGTTTCGTATGTACTTCCGCAAATCATCAGGACGGCGGCGCCATTGGTTATTGTGTTTGCACAAGGTGTTGAGAGCGTTGTAGCAGGGAAACAAATTTGCAAATAGACCTCAAAAAAAGCAGCCCCTCCAACCGGCAAAGTTTCAGGGTCGATAGATTGGGCATATTGCCTGAAATCTTCTTTTTGAATACAATCAGGAATATAGTTTACTGTCATTGCCGTATTCAATATTTCCTTGACCGATGCCGATTTTGCCGGAAAATCGGGGTCATTGGCAAAAGCGGTTTCATTTAAAGGAATTTGATTGATATAATAAATCCCGTCCCTGATGATTCTTCCCATTTCAGGATTGGCGGGAAGAACAAGCGTCTGTTTGTAAGGGATAGTATCCAACAAAACGGTAATTTCCGGAAGAATATGTCCCCGCAACGCCGAATCAATTTTTTTGTAAATACAACGGATGTTTTGTTCTTTTAGAAAACGGACAATCTTTTGAACAGTTTCACAGGCTTCATTTTCAGGCAAAGAACGGGTATCGAAAGCAATAATCCATACATCCGCCGTTGGAACGCTCTCAATTTTGTAAGCAAAATCGAAAGTTACATTCAATCCGAAACGCAGGCAAATCCCTGCTATTTCGGCAGCTCCGGTAATATCGTCTGCGAGAACTGTAATCATTTCTGTTTATTTTTTCTGTTTTTAGCCATTTGTATAGCATATTCAATAGCAATGGTCATGGCGTCTTCGCTGGCGATGCCTTTCCCTGCAATTTCAAAAGCAGTGCCGTGGTCAACCGACGTGCGGATAATGGGCAAGCCCAAAGTAATATTCACGCCTTTCACGCTGTCCATGGATTGCGTTTGATTGTTCCATTTGAATCCGACCAACTTGAAAGGAATATGTCCCTGGTCATGATACATCGCCACGCATCCGTCGTATTTTCCCTGAATGGCTTTGGAAAAAAGCGTGTCGGGAGGGACAGGTCCTTCGGCATTATAGCCTTGTGAGCGAGCCTTTTGTATGGCAGGGGCAATAACTTCTGCATCTTCCGTTCCAAACAAACCGCCGTCACCGGCATGAGGATTCAATCCGGCTACACCAATTATGGGCTTTTCAATACCCAATTGTGTGCATGCCTCGTGGAGAAGCGTGATAACATCTAAAACACGTTCTTTTGTCAATATGTCGCAAGCCTCGCGCAAAGGGACATGAGTTGTGGCATGAATGACACGTAAAGTATCATCCGCCAAGAGCATGGCGTATTTTTTGGTATTCGTGAAATGCGCATAAATTTCGGTATGTCCCGAAAAATGATGTCCTGCCAAATTCAAGGCTTCTTTGTTAATAGGTGCCGTGACGGTGGCATCAATCTCGCCTTTCAACGCTAAATCAATCACTTTGCGGATGGATTCAAAAGCAGCGTTTCCGGCTTCTGCCGACACTTTTCCGTATTCCAATGTTTCCGCATTGACGTTTTTCAAATCGAAAACATCCATAGTGCCGTATTGAAATTTGGCTTCATCGACAGTGCTTACGGGATTGATTTTCAACGAACTGTGGCAAATTTGCAAAGCCTTTTGCATCACTGCGGCATCCGCAAAGACCAGGGGCTTGCAATCCGCGTATATAGCCTGATTGCTCAGCGATTTGACGATGATTTCCGGTCCTATGCCTGCCGGGTCGCCCATGGTGATTCCTATTATTTGTTTCATAACAACTCACTATAAATTTTAATTGCATCTGCCCTGTGCACCTCTTTGGGGTTATTGACAAGCAGGCGTGTTACTCGCATTGCCAAGTCCGCGAGGTTTTCCACCTCACTTGCTTCGATGCCGATGTCGGAAAGTTTTTGCGGAATACCGTAGGCTACGGACAAGGATTTTATTTTTGCAATACCGCCCAAAGCCGTATTTTCGCCGATGGTGTCGGCTATTTTGCCGTACTTTTCGGGGCAGGCATCCAAATTAAATTTCATCACTTCCGGCAGCAGAATGGCATTTGCCAATCCGTGTGAGATATGATATTTTCCGCCCAATCCGTAAGAAAGTGCGTGTACTGCTGCCGTATTGACGGGTCCCAAGCAAAGTCCGCCGTACATGCTGCCCAATGCCAAAGCCGAGCGAGCCTCCAAATTTTGACCGTCTTTGTACGCTGCTTCCAAATTTTCAACAATCAGTTTGATGCCTGCCAGAGCATAATTATCGACCACCGGATGACTGAATTTATTGGTATAAGCCTCAATGCAATGCGACAAAGCATCCATCGCTGTTTCCGCAGTGATTTTGGGCGGAAGTCCGGCCATCAAAACAGGGTCGATATAACAAGCGTCCGGCAAGAGGAATGGGCTGATGATACCCTTCTTTTCAGAATCGCTTTCGTCCAACAAGATGGCATTGGGCGAAACTTCGCTGCCTGTGCCCGATGTGGTGGGGACACAAATTAACCCGATGTTTCGTCCGGACAGCAAGTTTTTTCCGAACACATCACCTGTTTTTTGTTTGCTATCCAACAAGGCGGCAATCAATTTTGCCGTGTCTAATACACTTCCGCCACCGATACCAACAACGCAATCGGGACGAAATTCCCGCGCTTCTTTCAACAACGAATGAAAATAACCCACCGTAGGCTCACCAAAAGCATATTCCAACGACTGCGTGCGAATGAAAAGATTATCAAAAGACGGACTGAGTGTATCTACAACACTTCGCAGGGGCGATGTGAAAAGGATTAAAACCCGCTTGCAGCCCGATGATTGTAAATCGTCCGGCAGTTGTCGGATGGTATTTGTGCCAAATACTATCTTTGGGGGTTGATGTAATGTGACTGAGTTCATTTTTCTTTATTTTTAAAATATCCATAAAT
>JAISKG010000019.1 GCA_031261015.1 Dysgonamonadaceae bacterium
TACGTAGCAATTCGTAATCGTATTGACAAGAACATGATCGTCCGTATTATCAATTCTGCCGATGAAACCACCCATGTCGCCCATGTCGTTGTCGGGTAACGTAAGGTTAGCCACATTACAATTGCTGATATTGGCTTGTTGCAAACAACCGATCAAGCCGCCGGCTCCGTAATGTCCGTTCGTTTCATTGTTTATTTCAATATTTTCAATCGTACATCCCTGAATGGTGGATGGAGATGCACTCTCGACCGTACCGGCAAGTCCGCCGATAGCATCGTGGTTAATGCTCGCGAGCGCTGCATTACGAACCGTACAATTACGGATGGTTGAAGGCGCGTCCGCCAAATTACCGACCAAGCCGCCGGTGTTCCACATAAACGATTTAATATCCACGTCTTCTGCCGTACAGTCTTCAATCGTACATCCGCGAGCAGTGCCGACTAAAGCGCCTGCATTACAATAGATATGCACTTGCCCCGATACGGAGCAATTTTGAATCGTACTGTTGGTGGCTTGACCGGCTATAATACCACAACTGCCGCCTTTCGTGCCGCCTTGTCCGTCGTCAATGCCCCAACCGGTCGTTTGCACCGTCAGATTTTTAATGGTAGCGTCAATCAAGGTTCCGAACAAGCCTTTGTTATCGTCATGATCCGGATTGCCGCCCACGAAATTCGTATGACGCAAACCGGAAATGGTTTTTCCGTTTCCGTCGAACACGCCATTGAAAACCTTGTCGAAGCCGCCGATCGGATCCCAATTTTCTAACCCCGATAAATCAATATCCGCCATGAGTTTGAAACAGATTCCTGCCGTTTGAGCGCTGTTATACAAATTCCGTAGCGTAGTTAAATCAAGCATATTCCAAATTTCAAAGGGATTATTCACACTGCCGTCGCCTGCAAGCGCATCGCCGACAAATTCCACTTTGCACCATGTTTCGGAAGCCTGATCATTGCTATGTACGATGTATTCGGTATTGTTTGTCCAATCGTTCTGAAAACCGACATTGACCCGAATAGGATTACGGTCGTTTTTAGCGATAGCCGCAAAAGGTATTCCCACTTCAATTTGATAACCGGGTCCGTAATCATTGACCGCCACTTGTAAAATCACGGAAATCTGTTGCCAGGCGCCGTTGTTTCCTTGATATACTTTATAACTGCCGTTGCGATTCAGGAAAATCTTATAAGCGCCCGATTCGGGTTGGGTATAGTTATGATTGTTATTATCAATAAAAAAGAAAATACCGTCGCCGTCGCCGGAAGTGGCGCCGTCTCTTATTACATTACCGATGAAATAGAGATTGTCGTTGTTGTAGGCAACCGAGGCATAACAAGTCGTTGCGGTTTTGTGTCCCACAAGAAACGGCCGGTCGGCGATTGCTGCTCCCGCATCAAAATCAGAAGAATTGGCATCCACCGTAATCGTTTTTTTCGAGGCATAGACCGTAGCCGGAATAATACGGCCTTTTATCACATAAACTTTATCGCCCCATGAGTACTGATTGGTAGTGGTAATGGCAGCTACATAGTTGTTATCCCACAAAGTCAGTGAATTCCAATTAGCTTTTTTGTCCATAGCCACCTCGTGGAAAGGTCGTGTAATCAGTCTGAAATTACGTCCTCCATTATCGCCGATCGCCACTTCCATGATGGTGTTGTCTCCCGTTCGTCCGCCTAAAGAAGTTTGATAGGAAACAAGTATTTCTCCTGTGGGTAATTTGAGGAGGTAAGGTGCGCCGCAATAAACTGAAGCTGTATAAGGATCTCCCGGTAAAACGAAATTTCGATTTGCCGAAGTTCCGCTTACATAAGCGCTCCAATTATCACTAACAGTTGTTCTGACGATAGCGGGTTTAAAAGCACCATTCCCATTATCTTCGATGGATAACAGAATTTCGTTGCCGGAAAGAACAGGAGAAGGCATTCCGTCGCGTTTGCCCGAACGGAACGAAACGCGTCGCGCCGCCGACCAGGTCTCCCCATTATCGGACGACGACATCATCGAAATTTCTTGTTCATTCGAACTGCGGTACGGATTTTCGTTAGCAAAATACACTTGCAACTCGCCGTTAGGCAACTGCAGGAAAGCAGGTTCCCAACATCCGTTATCAAAACGAGTATCGGCTTCGTAGAGGACTTGCTTAGACAACCACGTCTGACCGTTGTTGGTGCTGCGACGAATTTCGATGCTGTAAGGAGCTTTTCCTTCCTGTTGCGGGCGACCGTTTCCACCAACTATAATAGTACCGTTGGCTAATTGGATAATTTCGCCGTTACACATATCTACATGTGTCCCGTTGCGATCGTAATCCAAGAGAATAGCTTGTTTGGCTGACCATGAATCACCGTTATCGGTGCTGCGAGTCAGATAAACCGGTCCATACGATTCGTAAACACCGACCAACGAACCATCTTGCAGGCGTTTGATGCGAGCGTAGCCGCCGTCGTTATCCGGCGAAATGGTTTTCAATGTACTGTAGTCCCATGCGATACGCAGACCGTCGGAAGCCGAAACGTTTCCGCTAAGCAGGGAAAAAAGGATTCCCAGAAATATAAAAGTTGTTTTTTTCATTATTCTTGAATTATTGTTTGATAATTTTGTGCGTTTTCGTTCCTTCGGATGTTGTAACTTGCACGATATACACCCCTGTACTCAAGCGATTGAACGGTATATCGACCGATGAATTATCGTAGGATTTGTTCCATACAATGCTTCCCGTTAGATTACTTACTACTACGTTCCGGATATGATCAAGTTCTTGTACCCGGATCGATAACACATTACTTACCTGATTGAGATAAACCGAAGCTTTAGCAACCGGAGCTACTGTTTCAATACCGGTAAACAGACCTACCGTTCCTGTCGTCGGATAGGCTACCATTTTACCATTTTCGTAAACAATCGCTTCTGCTGTACTGCCATTCGCAAGTGCAGGGGAGTAATTGAACGACCAGTTGAGACCGTTCAGTTGAGCATTGCCGATCGAAGCAAAATTACGCAACAATTCCACCTTTGGAGCTGAATTGAACAACGAACCGGAAGCCGATTGTTGAGTCATTTGAAGCCATTTTGCCGGAGCCGACTGAGCGCTGAGGTAAGGATAAGTCTGACCGTCTTGATTCACGTATCCGGAGATTCCGGTATAGGAAGCCAGTGTTTTTAGATTGTCGGAAGAAATGCTGATAACCGCTGATGATCCCGAACCTACGCCGTTTCGACCGTCAATCGTTTGCGCCCATCCATCCTGGGCGCCTCCTTCATTGACGCCACAAAAACTACCGGTTGTTCCTCCTGCCGGAGCAGAAATGGATCCTATAAAATAACTATTCCAAATAGCCGGAGCGCCGTTGTAATGATAACCGATAAATCCGCCGACTTTTTCGTTGCTTGCGGCAGTAACAGCAGCATGGGCATAACAGTAGTTGATCCAGCCACCACCGTTTCGAATCGTTCCTACAAAACCGCCTACTTTACCTTTTCCCTGCACCTTTCCGCTGAAATAACTGTTGCTAATTTTTCCGAATTTCGTCGTGTTACCGTTGTTCATAGTTCCCAGAAAGCCGCCAATACCGGCTTCCGTATTTCCCTCTGCATAACCGCTGAAATTATCGTGAGAGGAAGAAACAGAAGCAATTGCCGCGCAGTTGGTTATATCTGAATCAGCCTTGGAAGAACCAATAAATCCGCCCGCTTGGGGAGTCGTCCAAACATCCTGTAACAGTCCGACATTCACAGTGCCGACAAACAAACAATTGGAGATATTTCCTCCTCCGTCATTCGCGCCGATAAATCCGCCGACATACTCTGCCCAACTGCGTCCGTCAATGGTAGTAATGGTAGCGTAGGCTTGACAATTGTTGATGGTTCCTGCCGTCGCCCGTCGCCAGCCGATGAAACCGCCGGCTGTGCCCCGCGCTTGTAATACCGCGTCTTTGACCGAACAATTGCTGATAGTGGTATTATCGGAAACAATGCCGATAAATCCGCCGCAATTGCCACCCATATTGTTGGCTGTAACATTCGATACGTAGCAATTCGTAATCGTATTGACAAGAACATGATCGTCCGTATTATCAATTCTGCCGATGAAACCACCCATGTCGCCCATGTCGTTGTCGGGTAAGGTCAGTTCTAAAACTCTACAATCGCTTATATTAGCTTGTCGCAAACAACCGATCAAGCCGCCGGCTCCATAATGCCCGTTCGTTTCATTGTCCATTGCAGCTTGGTAAACTTCACAATCCTGAATGGTAGATGGAGATGAAGTTTCCACCGTACCGACAAGTCCGCCGATGGCGTCGTGGTTGACACTTGCAAGAGTGGCTCTACGAACCACGCACCTGCGGATGGTAGAAGGTGCATCCGCCAAATTACCGACCAAGCCGCCGGTGTTCCACATAAGCGATTTAATATCCACGTCTTCTGCCGAACAGTCTTCGATCGTACATCCGCGAGCGGTGCCGACTAAAGCGCCTGCATTGCAATAGACATGCACCTGTCCATATACATGGCAACTTTGAATGGTACTGTTAGTGGCTTGACCGGCTAAAATACCACAACTGCCGCCTTTCGTGCCGCCTTGTCCGTCATCAATGCCAAAACCGCTCGTTCGTACAAACAGGTTTTTTACAGTAGCTCCGTTCAGGGAGCCGAACAAGCCTTTGTTATCGTCATGACCCGGATCGCCGCCCACAAAATTGGTGTGTCGAAGACCGAAGACCGTTTTCCCGTTTCCGTCGAACACGCCATTAAAGACTTTGTCGAAACCGCCGATCGGATCCCAATTATCTATGCCCAACATATCAATGTCAGCCATCAATTTGAAATACTTGTTTTTATCTGCATAGTGGTATCTTACCGATTCCAAATCCGTCAAATTCCAAATTTTGTAGGGATTGTTTGACGAACCGTCGCCATCGTGCAATTCAGGCGGAGGCGGAGTATTATATTGGTATGGCGGCCGGATAATTCCCCAAACGCCGGAATAGCTACGCGTATGTTTAGCCAGCGGGCTTCCATTGGAGAGTGAAGAATTGGCTCCCCCGTTTTGTTCAAAAGTCCACATATTAGCGCCCGATGCGCTTTCTACCACCCCTATATGCCCATAAGTGGCATTGAAAGGACCGCCCAATCCGATGAATATATCCCCCGGCTCGGGAACGAACCCCGACGAGTATTGTATGCGCTGCCAACCGGAAGGAAGATTCATTGATCTATAGTCAACGGCATTGCCATTCGGCGAAAATCCCCAATAGGTATTGCAAACAAACATTGTCAAATCGACACATTGACATCCATAGTACCCGTCCCAGTCAATACATTGACCGACACGACCGTTTAAGTCGTTGATCACTTGTTGTTGTGTCGGCAGGGCAAAACCCAACGCAAAACACAGAGATAATAGTAAGGTTAATACTTGTTTTTTCATTTTTAATTCTTTATGTTTTTAAAATTTT
Organism: Dysgonamonadaceae bacterium; assembly: GCA_031261015.1. Taxonomy (GTDB): domain Bacteria; phylum Bacteroidota; class Bacteroidia; order Bacteroidales; family Azobacteroidaceae; genus Azobacteroides. Next base: position 5,463 of record JAISKG010000019.1, read on the forward strand.
ATGTGTTGAAGACCCGGTAGAAGTGGTTATTTTAACCAAATAAACACCGGATTTGTAAGTTTGTAAATCCATCCGTACCGAATTTTCGCGGAAGAATTTAGTTGTCATTAATATACCTGTGGCGTTGAATATTTCAACTTTGCGGATCGTTTCGGGAGCATTGATAAGCAATTGTCCGAAGTAATCGAACCCTATACTTGGCTTCGTTACCGTTTCCTTGACTTCCGGAAGGAAAGTATTCGGCGTGTCTGAAGCGACTACATAAAGCGCATTGCCGACCGCCCGTTCGTGTCCATCGCTCGGCACATTGACGATTCCGCCCATTTCTTTGATATACATGGCGGAAGAACCGCCGCCATCGAAACTAATGCCTTCATAAGCGCCCATGCTTTTCAGCATATCCGCCAATTCTTTTCCAAAACAGCCTTGCGAGATGGTCGAACGACCGTCCACCACACACATAATCAGTTTTTTGCCGTCTTGAGAATACCCGGCTCCTGTTCTCGGATTATTAACGGCTTCGACTTCTACCGAAGTTCCGTTATTGATGATACGATCCGTCCAATGCGATCCGAGCAGGGTAGTTATGTTCCGGTTGGAGAAGGAAGGATTGTTTTCAAAATTCAATTCCAAGTCGATTGTAACTTCATCTCCCACCGTCATTGTTTTCAGTATCGTTTCCCAAATTCCTTTGCCCGACAACACACAACCGTTGGCCGGGATAAACAGATTGCCTTTCCTTTGTTCTACTTTCGTAATTTTGGCGGCTATGCTTCGATTGAATCCCCAGGTTTCGCCCGGAAGCAATTCCAATAAAACTTCCGTGCCGGTGGCATCGGTATGGGTCGTTTTTCCGTTTAGTGAATTATAGAAAATCAAAGTGTTATCTCCCCGGAAATTGTTGACATCGTTAAAAGTCAAGCGTTTGGTGTTATACAAGACCGAACCGGAGAAAGTCACTTTGTCGAGTACGGGATCGTTTCCTGCAAAGGCGATGTGTTGTACACCGGTTGGTTTCGTTCCAATCAACCCTTGTACAGCACAACCGCTTTGCGGACGACCATCGCTTGTGATATTAAAAAAATCAGCGTTGATGCCGGCAAAATAAGTATAGCCCGTCCGGGATTTACGGATAGCCATTGATGAAACTGTTTCCATCGAATTGGTAACCGAATCTTTCGCTACTACGGATTCTATACGGATATACGGATTCGTCAGATCGATTTCCAAAAAATGGGCAATGATCTTGAAATCGTATTCGGCATCGTAATATCGTTTTTTGGTGTATTGTACCCCTAATTGAAGTCCTTTCGTTTCCAATATTTGCACGGTATAGGGACGTCTTCCCAAAATAATGGTTTCAGCCTGTAACCCGTAGATACAGGAAAACAACACTACACAAAAAACAATGATTCGCTTCATAACTTCTAATTTTTATTTTCTGATTTACAACACCACTTTCTTTGTTGTAACTCCTTCTGTTGTTGTTATTTTCACTATATAAGCGCCGGTTGCCGGTACTGACAAGGAAACTTGTGCAGGAGAGAGTTGATTGACATTCTTCCGGGTAATAACACTTCCTGTGGCATTGAATAATTCAATTTTTTGAATGGAAGAAGAAGCATTAACAAGCAATGAATGGGTATTTTGGTCCACATAAAGCCGGCAATCACCCCCCCCCCGGTTGATAGCTGCCAAACCGGTGGAGATAAATTGATCCTGAATCACCGGATACGAAGCCGGTTTGCCGGTTTCATAATTCACAACACTCACTTTATCACCGTTTTGTATGGCTGATGCAAAAGTAGCCGACCAATTCAAGCCTTGTAAAGAAGCGGTCACTTCTTTCGTTTTATAATCTTGAAAAACAGCAATCTTTTCATTCGCAGCCGGCACTTTTCCGCTGATAGTATTGGCATTCAAAGAAGTAATTTGGACAGGCGTCGATTGACTGCTCAAATAAGGATAGGAAACGCCCTCATTTATCGCATAATTTCCGCTAAACCAAGCGGCATTCCAAGCGCTTTGTTTTTTCAGATCGGCGGTTGCAACGGAAGTAACGGTAATCGTTCCGGCTTCGTCAAATCCAATTCCATCCAGACCGGAAAGGGCTTGCGCTGCACAACCGGTTACGACCGCTCCGTCTTCTGCATAACCGGCGATTGTTCCGGCAAACGGATTACCGTTCCCGACAACAGAACCAATGAAGTATGAATTGCTAATTGGAGCGCCTCCGTTCGATGTGATTCCAACAAAACCACCGATAGCAGTAGCATCATTTACCGGTTCTACGGTAGCATGCGCATAACAATTTTTCAGGGCTGCCGACTTGTTCGTATAATTATTAAATCCGACAAAACCGCCTACGATACCATTTCCCTTTACACTTCCGCTAAAATAGCAATTTTCGATCGTTCCGGCAGTATTACTTCCTTCATTTAATACGCCTACAAAACCACCGACTCCATACGACCGGCTGACATCAATATTGGAAATAACCGTTGCAATCGCGGCGCTATTTTTAATTATCCCCGCGCTCGTTCCGGCAAAACCACCGACTTTAGATTCTCCGTGTGTTTCCGCCAAATCGTTGTGTGTGATCGTTCCTACAAATAAGCAATTATCGATTGTTCCGGCTTCGAGCGAAAAGACAAAACCACCCGATATTTGCGACCAAGTACCTGTGGTAATGTTAGCGTATGCCTGGCAATTGCTGATTGTTCCTGTCGAAACAATTCTTCCGATGAAACCGGCCATGTCGCCGACAGTCGTGATCGTGGAACTTGCCGAACAATTGGTAATGGTTGCATTGTTATAAAACAGACCGGCAAAACCGCCGCATCTCCATTCTCCTTCGGGAAACTGAGCGTTATTGACATGGCAATTGTCAATGGTTGTGAGTAAAGTACCTTCATACCATTCCGAACCAATCTCCCCGATCAATCCGCCGCCTGCAAAAAATGAACCGCGGAAAACAGGGTTGTTTACCGTACAGTCTTTGATATGAGCGCGCCAAATTTTACCAATCAATCCGGCGCCTAACCATTTGTCGGGTCCCGCCAAGCGGATAGTCGGATTGTTCACCGTACAATTTTCAATGGCGGCATATCCGGGGTCGCTTTCGACGGTGCCGATCAATCCGGCCACTGCATTGTCTGCTGTACTTTCCGCTTGCACATTCGTTACCGTACAATTGCGAATGATTGATGCAGGCATATCCGTTCCGCCTCCGAGACAGGCGACCAAACCGGCAATATTATAACCGGTTCCTTTCACATTCACGTCATTGGCACGGCAATTAGTGATGGTAATATGGCTCGCTTGTCCCACTAAACCACCGCAATTGTTACGACCGCTCACAGTGCCCGATACCGTAACATTTTCAAATATGCAGTTTCCGTCGATCCAAGCGGTTCCGGCGCTTCCTGCCAAAATAGCGTAATTATCTCCGCTATCAGTATTCCCGGAAATACCGGTTGCATTGGTTTTAACCGTGAGGTTTTTGATGGTAGCGTTTTTAATCCATCCGAAAAGCCCCCGGTCGCCGCCGTTGGTTACTTGCAATCCTGAAATAGTGTGTCCGTCTCCGTCGAAAATTCCTTGAAAAGCGCCGGCGGCATCGTCGCCACCCCAAGCGCCAATAGTTACCCATTCGCCGGAAAGCGTAAGGTCGGTCGTTAGTTTAAAACACTTGTTTTGTGTTGCTACGCTTCTCACTTCTCCTAAATCGGCAAGATTGGAAACGAGGTAAGGTGCGCTTGCAGTTCCGCTTCCTCCGGAGAAAGCATTTGCTTGTTGATGGGTTAAAAACAAGAAACCCATTGCTGTCAAAAAAGTACAAATTACATTTTTCATCTTTTTATTTTTTAAGTTATATCTATACAAAATTATTTCATTGCATCACCATCCGGGCACTTGCCGCAAGTAGGGGTTTCTATCAATTTCTTCCTGACGGATAGGGAACCAACTGTTTTTCCATGTAAATCCGCGAGTGATATAGGGTTTGCGAACATAAAAATGCGTAGGAATGATGGCGGTTGAACCATGAACGGTTCCATTGCGGTTCATTCCGTAAAAATCGCCGTTCAGAAAATATTCTACTTTATCCCAGCGGCGGATGTCGTCGAAACGGACAGCAAATTCGCAGTTCATTTCCACCCGACGTTCACGGTAAATCGCCTCACGCATGGCGGCTTGGTCAGCCGGTACGGCAATTTGGCCGGATCCGGTTCCATATTGGGGAATACCGGCGCGTTCGCGGATTTTGTTGAGATACAAAAGTATTTCGGATTTCTTTGCATCCGGTTGCCATTCGTTCAAAGCTTCGGCATAATTGAGATAAGCTTCGCCCAAGCGATACAAGATAGGCGGTCGATCGGGGCTGCTGCCATTAATGATATCCGTATCGGGATGCACTCGCTTCCGCAGTAAATACCCGGTTTCGGGGGAGTCGTGTCGAACTACGTTATCTTTTCCGTTAGCAAAAAAGTCGGCGGGTCGCTTTCCCACTCGCAGCCATTCTTCGTTGTAAAGTACGGAAATATAGAAACGCGGTTCGCGATGGCAATACATATTGAACGTTCCGGCATTCGTAACGGGATTTGTATCGCTGTTTTTTTCGCCGCCTTGGGCTTCGAACCAACGGGTAGGGCGAATATCGTCGTCAGCAGAAAAACCGGTTTCCCTGTAATATCCTTGCGTTTCGGGATTGAGTATGGGTTTTCCATCCGCTTCGTATCCTAAAACAGGTGATAGTCCGTTGTCCATAAAGAAAGCATCCACTAACGATTGAGTTACGCCCAATCCGCCGTTTCCGCCCAATCCGAACGGAGTAGCGTGTTTATTATGTTCATACCAATCGCCGCGGTCGCTGGCGCCTCGTCCGAAGAGGATTTCTTTATTCGTATTGTAATCGGCGAACGACATATTCATATACGACATAAAGGGGTCGATGGTTCCATCGGAAAGTAGTTCCGTATATAATGCGTGTTCGTTTTTATGAGCTAAAGTGATCAATTCTTCGCAAGCTTTGGCGGCTCTTTCCCATTTTTTGGCGTCATACTCCGAGTTGAAGATGGGTTCTCCTTTCGCGTTGGTGTAACTCACGTATTGGGGACGTTGATTTCCGTTTACCAACGGACTTGCGGCAAACAATAGCATGCGCGCTCTTACGGCATAACACATGACGGAAGTCGCCCGTCCATACTTATTATTATCGTTATAAACAGCCGGTAACCGTTCGGCTGCATCCACCAACATCGAATCCACCCAATTGATTGCTTTATCGTAAGGCAATTGTTCGAGTAACAGTTGATCTACCGGCGTATGAATATCTACGGCGCCTACTTGCAATGGAATGGCTCCATACGTATTGACCATCAAATAATAAAAATAGGCAATCAGAAATTGACATTCGGCTTTCATCCGGGTCACCTCTTCGGGCGAAAGTCCTTCTTCGGGGAGCGGTTTTACATTGTCGATAAAAAGGTAGGCTGCACGGATTCGTTTGGGCAATTCCTCCCAATACTTACCTTCCCAAGCAGAAGAAGCGCTCCAATTGCCTTTGATTTTTCCAATGCCATCCCAACCGTAAGCTTCCCATCCGGAATTAGGCGAATAATCGTCGGCATAGATGTCGTAGTTTCGCAGCATATTCATATAATTGCGCGGAATTGCCGAATAGATGCCGGCTAACCATTCTTCGGTATGTGTTTTGTTATTGAATACCATCTCAAACGTTAATTCATCGTCCGGCATTTTATCCAAGTAATCGCACGAACAAGTGAAACCGGCAAGGGACACGAAAGCGATGAGGTAATATAATTTATTTTTCATATTTCTATGTATTATTATAATGGATGAATTTGATTGTTATTTGAATGTAATTTCTAATCCGACGGAGTAGGATTTCATAATCGGATACCTTAAACCGTTATTATAGGGCGTATCAATTTCCGGATCCCAAAGTTTGAAAGAGGAAAAAGTCAATAAGTTGGTTCCGCGCAGGTAAACACGGACAAATTTTCCGCCGATTTTATCAAT
>JAISKG010000023.1 GCA_031261015.1 Dysgonamonadaceae bacterium
TTTTTATAATTCCATTCTGATGGTTACATCAATACTTAATCTTCAAAGCATCCAGCACCTGTTTTGCTGCTTCATTCGCAGGATCAATCGCGATAATCTTCTTGTAATAATCGCCCATCAAAGCAGTATTTCCTTGCGTATAAGCCAATTTTCCCAGATAATCATACGCGCTGATAATATCTTTGTTTCTCGCGCCGTTTTCGTTTTTCTCCAGCATGATTTTGAGTGCATCTTCGTAATAAGGCTTCGCTACGCCGGGCATTTTTCCCGTTTTGCTTTGATCGACTGCGTCGATAAACGAGTTCAAATTGGCTTTCCACAGATAACCCAGATAGGATTCGGGCGAACGGCTGATGACTTCGTCGAAAGCAGCGTTGCCTTTCTCGATAAAGGATTGAAAAACGGTATCGTTAGTCGCTTGTTGAGCCGGCGTTAATTTAGCATTCAATGCTTCGGGAGTGATGTAGTTCGAAGCTGCGCGGTAACAAGCTTGTCCGTAATAAAAATAATCGTAAACGCTTGGCGAAGCTTCTTTTGTAAAATATTCCTCGTAAGTGGCTACTTCTTCGGGAAAATTGTCGGCAGCATCATAAGCGGCGGCTAATTCTTTGAGCGATTCGGGCTTCGCATCTTTCGCTTGAGTCGCTTTTTGCAAAACCGTGACGGCTTCGATCGCTTTTTTATCTTTGATCAACGATTGTCCCAACATCAAATAATCCAAATAGATGTGATCTTTTTCGGGATTGTCTTTCAAAAACGCTTGCAATTGTTCGGCCGCCAAAGCGTAATTCCCCAATTTATAATTGTTGTAACCTTCCAAACGGTGCATGACCGGATTGTTCGGATCTTGCTTTAACACGTATTGAATTTGTTTCAACGATTCGGCGTAAGAATCGGTGAAATACAACAGTTGAGCGTACGTTCGTGTTGCAGTATCGGCACTCCCGGAATCGAAATAAATTTTTTATAAGCATCCAAAGCGGCTTTGTATTTGCCTTCCGCGCGGTTGATGTCGCCGATTTCGGCATAGGCCGGAATGTAATTCGGATCGATCGTCACTAAGGTATTCAGTTTCTCCAAAGCTTGCGCCGAATTGTTATTTTTATACACGCGGCTTAATTTCAAATACGCGACTTTGTCGTTTGCATTGTAATAGATGGCATTTTCGTAGCGCGCACAGGCTTCGCCGACTTTACCTTGCTTCATCAGCATATCTCCCTCAGCTACAAAGATTCCCGAATATTTTTTATCGACTTTAGCCGCTTTATCCATCGCTTCTTGCGCTTCGGGATACATTTCGGCGTCGATATACACTTCGGCGATCGTCGTTTGTACCGACGGATCTTTTTTTACTAATCCGTTGGCTTTCTTGAAAAGACTTTCGGCCTCTTTTTTGTCCCCTTTTTTCAGAGCCAACTTGCCTTGACCGATGTAACCGAAAGCATATTCAGGATCGGTTTGCACGGCTTTATCGTAATAATAAGCGGCCGAATCGGTTTGTTGTAAAGCCTCATAGCTTTGTCCCAGATAATAATCATTTTCCGCTTGTTCGGTGGTCGGTTGGGAACTTTGACTGAGAAAAAAGAGTTTGGCGGCCTGATACAATTCTGCTCTGTACAGATCGATTCCTTTCTCGTTGCTGCCGGCAAAAACGCTCGCTGAACCCAGCAGGAGGACGCCGAGTAATGCGCCCATTTTTTTACTGTTCTTTTTCATTTCCTTATTTTTTTATTTGATATTATTTTAAAATCATTGTGGATAAGCATCTTGAATTGCAACCGAACGGTTTTGCGGATCGGTAACCGGCAATAATCCGGCGCGCAAAATAATTTTCTGGCCGATTTCCTGGGCGAGGAAAATACTCAATCCGGAGGAAAGGCCACTCCTTGGATCGGATAAGAGGACATAAACCGGCCGCCAGAAAGGGTAATTTTCTTGCCGGATGTCGCCGGCATAAGGGAGATAGCCGTACGCGAGCGTAGCCGGTTCGTCCGGACTGATGCGTACTAAGCGGATGTTTTCCAAGGTCTTGGAATCCATGCCGTTCAATGCGCTGATGCTGATTAAACCGAGCGTATTCGGCATTTCCAGCACTTTATTGACGATCGCTGTATCGTTGGGAAGAGCGTAAATGTTCGATGTCAGTTTGGCGTTCCCAACAATCGAATCGAGCGTATAACGCAAAATACCGGATTCTTGGTTTTCTGTCAAAACGCGAATTGTTCCCAGCAGCGAATGAACGTTGATTTGCGACCATTCGGTAATTTCTCCGGTTAAGATTTTCTTTAAAGTAAGGATGCTCAAAAGAGAATCCGTGTTTTGCCGGTTGGTGATTAATGCCACGCCGTCGAAAGCAATCAGATTTGCGCGGACATTCATTATTTTGTTTTTCTTCATTTCGGCGCGTTCGCCGCTACGCAAATCGCGCGTGGTGACGGCCAGGCGAACCGAATCGGCTACCAGCAGCCGGATCGCTTCCATTTCGTTAGTATAAATGGGTAAAATAATGGCTCCGGGATTGCGCGCTTCAAACACTTGGATTTCCGATTCCATCAGCGAACGAAAACTTTCATCGCAGGCGATAGGGATGATTCCCGAAGTGAGCGTGTCGTCCCAGCCGTCGCTTGCATCCTTTTTCTTGCAGGCGGTTAGCAATCCGATCAGGATAAACAGTCCCACGATTTGATTCCATGTTTTTCGTTTCATGTTATTTATGACGTTTTTTTCTTGAAAAGTTTAATAAAACACAATACCGATTATACCGAGAAACTCTGTACAACCGGTATTGGATGTTACCATGACTAATTATTCGTTTTCAGCGCAATTTATTTATTACACGATAAATTCTGAAAACTCCATAAACCCCCAATATCGCTCCCAGCGCAATCCGTATTCCGTCTTGTACTGCCATGTGCAGATGAAACCACGACGGGAACAGGAAAATAATCGCAAAAAGGATATACAGCGCCGCCATTGCCGCTTCAAAAATGAACCAGCCTAATTTCTGGCCGTTGAGTTTATCGGAATTTTCAGTTTTCATAATAAATTATTGCAATTTAAATGTGACGGGTAAAGTAAAATAAGTGGCCACTAATTCGCCGTTCTTGCGACCGGGAATCCATTTCGGCATACTTGATACTACCCGTACTGCTTCTTTATCACAACTCGGATCCAGTGATTTCACCACCTTTACGTCGCTTACCGAACCGTCTTTATTGACGACGAAACGCAAGACTACCTGGCCTTGTATTCCTTTCTCAACGGCAATCGCCGGGTATTTAATACGGTTGCTTAACCATTGCAACACGTGATCAAAAACCGGAGGTTGATCTACCCATGGCTCAATAATGCCTTCCGTTGTTCCCGGATCTCCGGTAGTAGGAGGTATTATATCTCTCGGATCCACCTTTCCTCCCGGTACGCCTGTTTGAGCGACCGTCGAAAGCTCCAGTCCTTTTGCTGTAAGGACATCTTGCGTTTCCATTAGATTTTCGGCTTTTACCTTGTCATTTGCTATGATACGCGGCGGAACGAGTTTTGAGGTCGGTTTCAAAGCTTCCATAACGGAAACCGGAGCAGGTTTCGCTTGCGTTACCGGCGGCAGCGTAACTGCCGTTTCCGTATTGATTTGCGAAATCTTCACTTCGTCCGTTATTGAGGGAGCTGAGGCTCGTTGAGGTACCACAGATCGAATGGCTCTTGGAATGAATATCAGCGCCAAGCTCAGCACAACTACCGTGAGCAATGCTTGAATATGGCGATTGGAAGATTCATCCCTCAATACATACGCTCCATATTCTTTGTTCTTTCCTTCAAACACGAGGTCTAACCACTCTTGGGAGGTTAAATTAATGTCTTTAGCCATAACCTTTAGTTTTTAAATTGTGATACGAATAAGTAAATCATATTCAGGCGCAATCGCTATTGCGCCGGCGAGAGGGTGTTCATTCAACGCGCGTTAGGAATGACTACTGTAACTTAAACAAC
>JAISKG010000055.1 GCA_031261015.1 Dysgonamonadaceae bacterium
CTTTTGCGCGAAATGATAGAATCGGGTGTAATCCGTTATGGTAAAGAGTTTAAGGAGAGCATGGAACTCGGTGAATGGGATTTGTCCAAGATCGACTACGAAGAATTGGAAAAATCGCAGGCGACTTTGGTTTTCGGGCAAATGAACGAGCCTCCGGGGGCGCGCGCTTCGGTCGCTTTGTCGGGATTGACGATTGCCGAAGCGTTCCGCGACAAAGGCGGCGATTCCGGACGCGATATTTTATTTTTTATCGACAATATTTTCCGATTCACGCAAGCCGGCTCGGAAGTTTCGGCTTTGATGGGACGGATGCCGTCGGCCGTTGGGTATCAGCCGACTTTGGCGACGGAAATGGGCGCCATGCAGGAACGCATCACTTCTACTAAATCGGGATCAATCACTTCTATACAAGCTGTTTATGTTCCGGCCGATGACTTGACTGACCCTGCGCCGGCTACTACTTTCGCTTTTTTAGATGCGACAACGGTTTTGGATCGAAAAATCTCTGAGTTAGGTATTTATCCGGCAGTCGATCCGCTGGGTTCTTCTTCGCGTGTGCTGGATCCGAATATTTTAGGCAAGGATCATTACGATACTGCACAGAAAGTGAAGCAATTACTGCAACGTTACAAGGAATTGCAAGATATTATCGCCATCCTCGGAATGGAAGAATTGTCGGACGAAGATAAATTGGTCGTGAACCGTGCGCGGCGGGTGCAACGTTTTCTATCGCAGCCGTTTTTCATGGCCGAAGCATTTTCGGGCGTTCCGGGTGTGATGGTCAACATCGAAGACACCATCAAGGGTTTTCAAATGATTATGAACGGCGAAGTGGATGATCTGCCCGAACAAGCCTTTTTGAATGTCGGCACGATCGAAGACGCCATCGAAAAAGGCAAACGATTGAAAGAAGCGCACAAATAATTTATGGAACTGACGATCATATCTCCGGAAAAAATACTTTACAAAGGTCAGGCAGAATCGGTTACGCTTCCCGGCTTGAAGGGATCGTTTACGGTTTTGGAGCGACATGCCTCGATTATCTCGGTGTTGGGTGCCGGCACGATCCGGTATCTCCATAAAGAAAAGGAAAGTTTGGTTCCGGTCAATGAAGGATTTGTGGAAGTAAAAAACAATGTAGTAACGGTTTGTATCGAATAAAATGAACGGATGCTTGAATACGAAAAAAAAGGCGGGAGCGGTCGCAGGAAGCATGACTGCGCTCCTGTTATTGCTGTTGGTCGCTTTTCACTCCGCATTATTTGTGAATGAAATTCCTTATTATACAGCCATTGGCTTTATCCTCGTCCTGTTTGTCTATGAAATTCAAACGATTGTGATTGTTTTCAAGAAGATAAAAACCGCTCGTCCGCAACAGATCGTATCGTTGTATATGATGCTGAAAGTGATTAAAATATTTATTTTTTTAGCAACATTGGCAATTTATTTATTAGCCGTAAAAATAGAAAGTCAACGATTTGTTTTAGTGTTGGTTGCAATCTATTTCTTCTACCTTTTGTTTGATACTTGTTTTTTGACTGCAGTCGAAAAACGAGAGAAAAAAGAATGAATTATGCGATTTAAATTATTTATATTTGGTTTATTTCTCTTTCTGGGAATTGTTTCCGCAAAAGCAACGGAAACGGCTCCTGCGGAAGAATTGGATGTGACCGAACTGATTTTGGAGCACGTAGCCGATGCTTACGAGTGGCACATCGTCAGTTTCGGGCATACGCACCTTTCCATTCCCTTGCCGGTGATTGTGAGAGGAGAAGACGGCGAATGGCACGTTTTTTCTTCTTCCCGATTTGCACACGGACATGCTGAATATCAAGGATTTTACCTTTCTCAAGAAGAAGATCATAAAGGAAAAATCGTAGAAAAAAATGCCGAAGGAGAAGAAATCCGTCCCTGGGATTTTTCGATAACGAAAAATGCCTGTTCATTGATCGTGAGCAGTATCGCACTGATAATCCTGATTTTGTCTTGCGCGCGCTGGTACAGAAAAAGACGGCAACATCCCGAATCCATTTCTCCCAAAGGCTTTATTGCAATGATGGAAATGTTGATTATGAGCATTGTGGACGACGTGATCAAACCTTGCATCGGCAAACATTACAAACGCTATACTCCTTACTTATTGACGGTATTTTTCTTCATCTTTTTCAATAACTTATTGGGAATCATTCCTTTCGTTCCGGGAGGAGCCAATGTAACGGGAAATATCGCCATCACTTTTGTATTAGCGATTTCTACTTTTATCATCATCAATATTTTCGGAACAAAAGAATATTGGAAAGAGATTTTCTGGCCGGATGTTCCGATTTGGCTGAAAATTCCACCGATTATGCCGTTGATCGAATTGGTTGGTGTTTTCACCAAGCCATTTGCATTGATGATTCGTTTGTTTGCCAATATTTTAGCTGGTCACGCCATCGTATTAGGACTGACTTGCATGGTCTTCGTGACGGTGAGCATGGGCGTAGCCATGAATACAGGAATGACTGTGCTTTCGGTAATTATGACGGTTTTCATTGATTTTGTCGAATTGTTGGTGGCCTTCATCCAAGCCTATGTATTTACGCTATTGTCGGCAGTATTTATCGGCTTGTCACAGGCGGAACCACATCATGTAAAAAATTGAAAATGAGAAATAAACAGAAAGAAAATTAAATAAAAATATCAATCATTAAAATTCAAAATTATGTTATTGTCAATTTTATTGCAAGCAGCAACTACAGGAGCAGGATTAGCCAAATTAGGCGCGGGTCTGGGAGCAGGATTAACCGTTCTTGGAGCTGGTTTGGGAATCGGTAAAATCGGTCAGGCTGCTATGGACGGCATCGCCCGTCAACCCGAAGCAACCGGAGATATTCGTACGAATATGATTATCGCGGCCGCTCTAATCGAAGGAGTTGCCTTGTTTGCTGTGGTTGTTTGCGGATTCTTTATTAAATAAAAAGATATGTCATTATTAACACCGGATCCGGGTCTGTTGTTCTGGATGATTTTGTCGTTTGGAATCGTTTTCTTTGTGCTGGCAAAGTTTGGTTTTCCCATTATCGTCGATATGGTTGAAAAGCGCAAAGCCTACATTGACCAATCGCTGGAATCGGCTAAACAGGCCAATGAGCAATTGTTGGGCATTCAGTTGGAAAGCGAGCGAATGATGAAGGAAACGCGCGAAGAACAAGTCCGCATTTTGAAGGAAGCCAACGAAATACGCGCCAAAATCATCAACGATGCCAAAGATCAAGCATCCGTTGAAGTGCATAAGCTATTGGAAGAAAATAAGTTAGTAATCCAGAAAGAAAGAGATGCGGCGATGCGCGATATTCACAACCAAATCGCGATTTTGAGTATCGACATTGCTGAAAAAATTCTTCGTAAGAACTTGGATAACAAGCCGGCGCAAGTCGAATTGGTCGATAAGCTGATTGCGGAAGCACAACAAAATTAATCGACATGAATGCAGGAATAATTTCAACCCGGTATGCACGAGCCATTTACGAATTTGCTTCGGAACGAGGCGAAGAAACGGCTTTGTACCGGGAAATGAAAGTCTTGGCGCAAAACTTTTCCGGTCACCCGGCGATGCGGCGAGTAATGAACGACCCTGTGCTTTCTCCGGAGGAAAAAATAAAAACGCTCAGCATCGCAGCCGGCGTGGATATTTCTGCATTATTGCAGCAAATCCTTCGAGTTGTGGTTCGGAACGGACGGGCTAATTACATGGAAAACATTGCGTTGATGTACGATCAAGTCTATCGCAAAGCCAAAGGAATTGTCGTGGCTCATCTGACGACAGTCACGCCCGCCGACGAACCAATCCGGCAAACTTTAGTCGAATTAATTTCAAAAGTCATCGAAAATAAAACAGTGGAGTTTCATTCGGAAACCGACCCCGGCCTGATCGGAGGATTTGTGTTGGATATCGAAGATAACCGATTGGATGCCAGTGTAAAAGGACAATTAAATCAAATCAAATGTCAGATATAAAAGCAAGTGAAGTTTCAGATATCTTGAAAATGCAATTGGCAGGAATAGATACCCGCGTGCAATTTGAAGAAATAGGTAAAGTGTTGCAGGTGAGCGATGGAGTGGTGCGAATCTTCGGCCTGAGCCAAGCAGAATCCGGCGAACTTCTCCAGTTTGAAAATGGTCTGATGGCTGTGGTCATGAACTTGGAAGAAGACAACGTGGGAGCCGTTCTCTTGGGTGCGACCGACAGCGTCAAGGAAGGCGATACCGTGAAACGCACCAAGCGGATCGCTTCGATCCCTGTAGGAGAAGGTCTTCTCGGCAGAGTCATCAATCCGTTGGGACAACCCGTTGACGGTCATGGAGCTATCTCCGGCGAACTGCTCGAAATGCCTTTGGAACGCAAAGCTCCGGGCGTCATTTTCCGCCAACCGGTAATGCAACCTTTACAAACGGGAATCAAAGCGATCGACGCCATGATTCCGATCGGTCGAGGACAACGCGAATTGATCATCGGCGACCGGCAAACGGGGAAAACGGCGATTGGCATTGATACCATTATCAATCAACGAGTTAATTACGAAGCTGGCGATCCTGTTTATTGTATTTATGTAGCAATCGGACAAAAAGGTTCGACTGTAGCCGGAATTGTCAATACATTGAAGGAACACGGCGCATTGGAATATACAACTATCATTTTAGCAACGGCTTCCGATCCGGCCGCCTTGCAATTTTACGCTCCTTTTGCCGGAGCCGCTATCGGCGAATATTTCCGCGATACCGGCCGCCACGCCTTGGTTATTTACGACGATTTGTCGAAACAAGCAGTGGCTTACCGCGAAGTGTCGTTGATTTTGCGGCGTCCTTCCGGCCGTGAAGCCTATCCGGGTGATATTTTTTATTTACATTCCCGTCTGTTGGAACGTGCGGCGAAAATCATTGATAACGATGAAGTTGCCAAGCAAATGAACGATTTACCCGACAATTTAAAAGACAAAATAAAAGGCGGCGGATCGTTAACTGCTCTGCCGATCATTGAAACGCAAGCCGGCGATATTTCGGCTTACATTCCAACCAATGTGATCTCGATTACCGACGGACAGATTTTCTTGGAAACCGGTTTGTTCAACGCGGGTATTCGTCCGGCAATTAATGTGGGAATTTCCGTTTCCCGTGTAGG
>JAISKG010000203.1 GCA_031261015.1 Dysgonamonadaceae bacterium
GATCAATTTGTTGAGGTCAACAAATTGATCACGCATGCTAAAGGCGGTCAACGAAAAGTGATTGATTACAAGTTGTCCCGTTATGCTTGTTATCTGATTGTACAAAATGGTGATCCACGCAAAGAAGTAATTGCTACCGGACAAACTTATTTCGCCATCCAAACCCGGCGCGCAGAAGTCGGCGACTATTTCAATCAATTGGACGAAGACAACAAGCGCTTGGTGATTCGTGGCGATATTAAACAATGGAATCAAATGCTTGCCGAAGCCGCTCATAGCGCAGGCGTAATTACCGACGAAGAATTTGCCGTTTTTCAAAATGCCGGCTACATGGGACTGTATGGCGGCGAAACGGTACAAGATATTCACAAACGTAAAGGTTTATCGCCGAAGCAAAAAATATTGGATTTTATGAACAGTCAGGAATTGATTGCCAATCTTTTCAGAGTATCGCTTGCTGAAGAAAAAATACGAAAAGAGCAAATTCAAGGAAAGCATAATGCTACAATGGCTCATAATCAAGTCGGTCAAGAAGTCCGCAAAACGATTGAACGAGTCAACGGCGTTTTGCCGGAAAAGCAACCTACACCGAACAAAAGCATTGAAGCGGTACAAAAAGAGCAATTGAAGAAACTGAGAGCGCAAAAAACATTAATGTTAGATGAATAAACACAATAAATAATCTATGGGATTAATTTACAACATCAGGGAGCAAGCAAGCAAAGACATTAAACTGACGGATTTTCTATCGTTGACTTTGCAACGCATCGTCGTCCTCGGTGGCGGCGAAAGCGGCGCCGGCGCAGCTGTCCTTGCTCAGCAGAAAGGCTTCGACGTTTTCCTCTCCGATTCTTCCGCCATCAAACCCAAATACAAAGCAATTTTGGAAAAATACGAAATTGCCTACGAAGAAAACGGACACACGGACGATTTGATTTTAACCGCAAACGAAATCATCAAAAGCCCCGGCATCCCCGATAAAGTCGCCATCATCCAAAAGATAAAAGAAAAAAATATTCCGATTATCTCCGAAATCGAATTTGCCGGCCGCTACACCAACGCCAAAATGATTTGCATCACCGGAAGCAATGGCAAAACGACGACAACCATGCTGACTTATCACATTTTGAAAAATGCCGGATTGAATGTGGGTCTGGCCGGAAACGTTGGCGACAGTCTGGCTTTGCAAGTTGCGGAACAAAATTACGATTATTATGTCATCGAATTATCCAGTTTCCAACTGGAGGGCATGTACGATTTCAAAGCGGATATTGCTGTTCTGCTGAATATTACACCCGATCATCTGGATCGTTATAATTATGAAATGCAAAATTACGCCGATGCTAAAATGCGCATCATCCAAAATCAGACGGAAAAGGATGCCTTCATTTATTGGAACGACGATCCGATAATAAAGGAACGAGTGACGAGTGGCGAATTACGAGTGACACAATATCCTTTTGCAGAAACGAAAAGTGAAGGAGTTAAAGCCTATACCGAAAATAAAAAATTGATTATAAACACACCTAACGGCATATTTACAATGGAAGAAGAATTAGTAGCATTAACGGGAACACACAATTTATATAACTCCCTGGCCGCCGGCATTGCCGCCAAATTATTGGATATCAGCAATGAAAACATCCGCCAGTCGTTGAGCGATTTCAAAGGTGTGGAACATCGCTTGGAAAAAGTGGCGCACGTGCGAGGCGTGGCCTACATCAACGATTCCAAAGCGACCAACGTCAACTCGTGCTGGTACGCTTTGCAAAGCACGAAAACGCCAACTGTCCTCATCTTGGGCGGGACAGACAAAGGCAACGACTACAGCGAAATCGAATCGCTGGTTCTGGAAAAATGCCGCGCCCTGATCTTTTTAGGCGTGGATAATTCCAAATTGCACTGTTTTTTCGACGGCAAAGTGGCGCAAATCTACGATGCCGGTTCGATGCACGAAGCTGTGGCGCAAGCCTACGAAACAGCCGAACACGGCGACACGGTTTTGCTCTCGCCCTGTTGCGCCAGCTTCGACTTATTTCAAAATTACGAAGATCGCGGCCGGCAATTTAAAAATTGCGTTACCAAATTGTAAAAATTGAGTTATGAGTTTTTTGAATAAAATAATTCGAGGCGACCGGGTGATTTGGACTATCTTCATCCTCCTCTGCATGGTTTCGATCGTCGAAGTGTATAGCGCATCCAGCACTTTGACTTTCCGAAAGGATTATTGGGAGCCAATCTGGCGTCACTCGAAATTCGTGCTGGGCGGCGTTTTGGTCGTATTTCTCGCAAACTCGGTTCCGCCGAAACATTACCGCTGGTTGATTTTCGGTTTGCCTCTCGCATGGCTGAGCTTGATTTATGTGAAGTTACAAGGAATGTCGGTCAATGGCGCCGATCGCTGGCTTTCTTTCGCCGGCATTTCGTTTCAACCTTCGGAAATTGCTAAATTACTGTTGATCATTTCCATAGCATTCATTTTGAGCCGCCGCAATTACATTGCTCCGAAAACCGGCTTTTATTGGATTGTCGGTTTGTCGGTGATCACTTGCGGAATTATTTTTATTGATAATTTTTCTACAGCTTTGTTATTATTTGGAGTGTCTTTCATTTTAATGTTTATCGGACAAATTCCGATAAAACTATTATTCAAGCTCTTATTGTGTTTGGTCGTCGGCGGCGGATTGCTTTTTGCTATTGTTTATTATATGCCTGAAAATACGATCAAAAAAGTATTTC
Organism: Dysgonamonadaceae bacterium; assembly: GCA_031261015.1. Lineage (GTDB taxonomy): Bacteria > Bacteroidota > Bacteroidia > Bacteroidales > Azobacteroidaceae > Azobacteroides. Next base: position 2,740 of record JAISKG010000203.1, read on the forward strand.
CGCGAGGAGCAACTTGGAAAGAACGCATCAACGATTTTACTCAAAAAGATACGACGGAAGACAAATACGAGATCACCGACGATAATTATCAAGTGGCGCACGCCAAAATCGCCATTTCGCGCGGCGGATTGTTTGGCAAATTGCCGGGTAACAGTCGCGAGCGGGATTTCCTGCCGCAAGCGTATTCCGATTTTATTTATGCAATCATCATTGAAGAAATGGGATTGATCGGCGGATTGGCGGTTTTATTCCTCTACATCATGCTTTTTATCCGGTCGGGAATAATTGCCAATCGAACAGAACTCCTGTTTTCCAAGTATATAGCGATGGGTTCCGCCTTGATTCTGACGACTCAGGCTTTGGTGAATATGGCTGTTGCCGTCGATTTGATTCCGGTAACGGGACAACCTTTACCGTTGATCAGCAGAGGAGGAACTTCCACACTTATCAATGCCATTTATATCGGAATTATATTGAGTGTCAGCCGTTTCGATAATCCGAAAGGCGTTCAACGCGAAGAAGCAGTGGCGCAGGCAATGGAAGAAGAAGCGCTGGCAGCAAAAGAAAAAGAAATAGAAACGATTATATGAAAAAATTAAAAGTCATCATCAGCGGAGGCGGCACGGGAGGACATATCTTTCCGGCTTTAGCCATTGCGCAGGCGATTCAACGACGTTATCCCGGTGCGAACATTCTGTTTGTCGGCGCCGACAACCGGATGGAAATGGAAAAAGTGCCGGCTGCCGGATACAAAATCGTCGGCTTGCCCATCGCCGGTTTCAACCGTAAAAACTTGCTGAAAAATATTCCAGTGCTTTTCAAGTTATATAAAAGTATGAATCTGGCGAAGAAAACCGTGAAAAATTTCCAACCCGACATCGCAATCGGAGTGGGCGGTTACGCAAGCGGGCCTACACTGAAAGTCGCGGCTAAACTGGGAATCCCCACGCTTTTGCAGGAACAAAATTCTTATGCCGGCGTGACCAACAAACTATTGGCTCAAAAAGCTGCAAAAATTTGTGTCGCTTATGAAGGCATGGAACAATTTTTCCCCGCAGAAAAAATCGTGCTGACCGGCAATCCCGTGAGAGAATTGAAAATGGAAAATGGAGAATTGAAAACGGCTTACGAATATTTTAATTTTTCACCGGATAAGAAAACGCTGTTGATCGTTGGCGGAAGTTTGGGCGCGCGGACAATCAACGAAAGCATTTTGTCCGGAATAGAAAAATTATTGCAATCGGATGTACAAGTTATTTGGCAAACCGGCAAATGTTATTATCCGGAAATAAAGGAAAAACTTAATTCTCAACTTTCAACTTTCAACTTTCAATTAACCGAGTTTATCTCGCGCATGGATTATGCCTATGACATAGCCGATTTGGTGATTTCGCGCGCAGGCGCAGGCTCAATTTCGGAATTTTGTTTACTAGGAAAACCGGTGATTTTGGTTCCGTCGCCTAATGTAGCGGAAGATCACCAAACCAAAAATGCGATGGCTTTAGTAAAGAAAAATGCAGCCGTTTTAATTACTGATAAAGAGGCGGTTTCGCGCTTAGTCCCCGAAGCTTTGCAAATCATTCAGGATCATGCGCGTCTGCAGGAATTGAGCGATAATATTTTAAAATTGGCTTTGCCCGGTTCGGCAGAAAAAATTGTGGATGAAATGGAGAAAATCATTAAGTAAAATTAGAATGGAAAATTTTTATTTCATCGGTATCGGCGGCATCGGCATGAGCAATCTTGCCCGCTATTTTCTCGCCCATGGCAAAACCGTCGGCGGATATGACAAAACAGCATCGGCTTTGACAGAAGAATTGCAAGCAGAAGGCGCTCAAATTCATTACAATGACGATGTCAATTTGATTTCGCCACCATTTAAAGATAAAGATAAAACGTTGGTCGTTTATACGCCGGCTGTTCCTTCCGATCATTTGGAATGGACCTATTTTCGTGAAAACGGTTTTGAAATCATGAAGCGGGCGCAAGTCTTGGGTGAAATCACGCGCACCAATCGCAGCATCTGCGTAGCCGGCACGCATGGCAAAACCACAACTTCCAGCATGATAGCACATTTGTTGAAACAATCTTCCATCGATTGCAACGCATTCTTAGGCGGCATTTTAAAGAATTACGATAATAATTTGTTGCTTTCCGACAAAAGCGATTTAACGGTTATCGAAGCCGACGAATATGACCGCTCATTTCATTGGCTTTCACCGTATATGGCTGTGATTACGTCGGTTGCGCCCGATCATTTGGATATTTACGGCACGAAAGAAGAATACCGCAAGGCATTTGTGCATTTCACTTCGTTAATTCGCGAAGGCGGTACGCTGTTGATGGAATCTAACGTAAATATTGAGCCGCAAGTGAAAGAGAGCGTGAAAGTTTATCGCTATGCAGCACGTCATTGCGAGGGCGATAGCCCGAAGCAATCCATAAATACAGATTGCTTCGCTCACGCTCGCAATGACGCTCTTGACTTTTCCGCAGAAAATATAAAAATCGCCAACGGCGAAATTTTCTTCGATTTCGTAACTCCTGAAAAGGTGATTTCCAATATTTCCTTAGGCGTTCCCGTAGCAATCAACATCGACAATGCGGTGGCGGCTTTAGCGATTGCCTGGCTCAACAATGTGACGGAAGAAGAACTTCGCGCCGGTATGGCTTCTTTCCGCGGCGCAAAAAGACGTTTCGATTTCCACATCAAAACCGGCGATTTGGTCGTGATTGACGATTACGCCCATCATCCCGAAGAATTGGAAGCCAGTATCTCGTCTGTCAAAAAATTGTATCCCGATCGCGAATTGACGGTGGTATTTCAACCGCATCTCTATTCACGAACAAATGATTTTTACAAGGAATTTGCCCAAGTTTTGTCTTTGGCCGATAAAGTGATTTTGATTCCGATCTATCCGGCGCGCGAAGAGTCGATCGAAGGCGTTTCTTCGCAAATGATTCTGGATGAAATGACGATTCCCAAAAAGAAATTGCTTTCCAAAGAAGCTTTGATCGAGCAAATCCGCGACGAAAAGCCCGACGTCCTGCTAATTGCCGGCGCCGGCGACATCGAATTATTAGTTGATCCGATAAAAGCAAAATTAAATGGTTAAAAGAATCATTCTCATTAGTTTAGCGGCGCTCTTGGCGGCCTACCTCGTATTCGCCGTAGTTTGCCTGAACCGGAAAGCGAAGGAACCAACGGTTTGCAATCAATTGGTCGTCGAATTGGTTGATGCGCCGGAAAACCGGGCGATCGGCGAAACCGGCGTTATTCAGGTTTTGCAGAAAGCCCATTTGAATCCGGTCGGCAAAGATTTGTCGCAAGTTTCTACTGCGAATATCGAACAAACGTTGGAAACCAATCGCTTCGTCAAGCAAGCCAAATGTTACAAGTCAATCAACGGCGACGTCCATGTTACCATCCGGCAACGCACGCCGGTCTTGAGAATCATCACTGCCAATGCCAATTATTACATCGACGATGAAGGAAAATCCATGCCCGTCCCGGAAAATTACAGCGCGTACGTGCCTGTCGCTACCGGAGCAATCAAAGAAACATTTGCCCAAAAAGAATTGTACGAACTGATTTTGTTTTTACAAAAAGATAAATATTGGAACGACAAAGTTGAACAAATCTATGTCGATGCCAATCAGGAAATCGAACTCACGCCCCGCATCGGCAATCACCAAATCCTGCTGGGCAAATCCGAAAATTATTCCGAAAAATTATCCAAGTTGAAGTTGTTTTACAACAAAGGCTTAGATAAAGTCGGCTGGAACAAATATTCACAAATCAACGTGAAATATAAAAATCAAGTAGTATGTACTCGAAAAGAATAAATTAAAAAACGAAATAATTATGGAACGAAATTATGTCGCTGCTTTGGATATCGGCACATCTAAAATGATTGCTATGGTTGCTCAGAAAAAGAGCGGTAATGATAAACTAACAATTTCCGGTTATAAACAAGTCGAATCGGAGGATTGTATCCGAAGAGGATGTATTTACAATATTGTTACAACCGGCGCCAAAGTATCCTCCTTGGTCGCTGACCTCAGCCGCAGAATGGATCAGCCGATCGGGAGAATCTATGTAAGTATCGGCGGACAATCTTTACGGACACAAACCTATTCGGTGACACGGGAAGTCAACGGATTTGTCAATAGAGCTATTACCGACGAATTGGATAAAGCTTGCGACAGTTACCTGGCCGACGATGATGCGGAAGTCCTGGATCGGGTTTCACGTGAATATTATACCGACGGAACGGTAAATCCTTATCCCGTAGGAACCAACTGTAAAACCATTGAAGAACGTATCGTCTTGATCTTGGGAAATCCATCGCTGAAAACTTGTTTGATAAAAAGCGTGGAAGAAAAAGCCAAGATCGAAATTGCAGGTTTCACCATTACTCCGATTGCGACCGCGGCCACTGTGCTTTCCGATGCCGATAGAGACAAAGGTTGCGCTCTGATCGAATTGGGCGCCGGCATTACATACGTATCGGTTTATAAAGATAAATTGCTGCGCTACATGGTCGCTATTCCGATAGGAAGCGACGCGATTACGCATGATATTGAAGATTTAATGGGAGTAAATAAACAGGAGGCCGAAAAACTCAAAAGGGATTTTACAACTTCGACAACGGAACCGGAAGATGCGGTGGAAACCGAAAAACGCAACGAACGGCTAAGAGAAATCATCAACGCGCGTATGAATGAAATCATCGCCAATATTATTAAACAATTAGAATTGTCGGGCTATTTTGAGTGTTTGGGAACAGGTATCATTCTTACCGGCGGAGGCGCGGCGCTCGGTGGCGCGGCGCTTGGAAACTTGCGGGAAATTTTGCAAAAACAAACGAAGAATCCCGTCCTAATCCCGTTCGTTAACCAGCAAATCTTGTTTGATCAAGTATCGGAATTGACTAAAGAATTGGCCGGTCAACCGGGGTATGCAACGGTAATCGGTTTATTGCGTTTGGGCAAAACCAATTGCGCCGAAGACAAACCGATCGTTGTTTCGCAACCGGAAACAAACCCGACCGGATCTGTACGACCGACCGGACAAGGAGCAAGTCCCGTCAAAGATCCCAGGCCAAGAAAAGGCTCCAAAAAAAGCCCTTCCCTTTTCGGAAGAATGAAAAACCTATTCGATGATGCCTCTTCTACCCTTTACGGGGATGAAGAACCAACGTCTAACCAGTAAAAACGAACAGCCATGGATGAAGTAATAATGAGTTTCGGTGTTTATCCGACAGAAATCCCAACCTTGATCAAAGTGATCGGAGTGGGCGGCGGCGGCGGAAACGCTGTGAGTCACATGTATCGCGAAGGCATGAAGAATGTGAGTTTTGCCATTTGCAATACAGATAATCAAGCTCTGCTCACAAATAAAGTGCCGGTGAAATTACAGTTAGGGCCTCAGACTACTAAAGGATTAGGAGCCGGAGGCGCTCCCAAAGTCGCCCAAAAAGCCGCCGAAGAAAGTGTTGGCGACATCAAGAAATTGCTCAGCGACGAAACGAAAATGATTTTCATCACCGCGGGAATGGGAGGCGGAACCGGAACGGGAGCCGCGCCGGTCATTGCCCAAGTCGCTCAGGAGATGGATATTCTGACGGTCGGAATCGTAACGATTCCTTTCAATTTTGAAGGCGAAGATAAAATCTATCAGGCTTTGCTCGGCGTGGAAGAAATGAGCCGCTACGTGGACGCCTTGCTGGTAATCGACAACGAACGCTTGCTCGACATTTACGCCGATTTGGATATTGATAACGGTTTCCAGAAAGCCGACGACATACTGACGGTTGCCGCCCAAAGTATCGCCGATATTATTTCCGTTCCGGGTACGATCAATGTAGATTTTGCCGATGTAAGCGCAACTTTGAAAAAAGGTGGAATTGCGATCATGAGCAGCGGATTGGGCAAAGGCGCTAACCGTATCTCGAAAGCCATCGAAAACACGCTCAACTCGCCTTTAGTCAACAACAACGACATCTTCAAAGCGCGCAAAATTTTACTAAATATCTCTTATGACGAAACGAATCCTCCGAAAATGAAAGAATTGAACGAGGTCAAAGAGTTCATGAGCAAATTCAGTCAACAAAACATCAATGTGATTTGGGGACGCGCCAAAGTAAACAATTTGGAAGACAATGTACGCATCACGATTCTCGCCACCGGCTTTGATATCGACAATGTCCCGATGATCGACAAAATCGAAAACCGGACACAAGCGGCGATTGAACAACGGGAAAAAGAAAAACTCTTCATAAAATACGGCAAAGATCTTGATAAAATCAATAAGCCGGTACCATCCAAACCCTTTATTTTCACAGTAGAACAGATGGACGACAACGAAATCATCGAAGCTGTGCTCAACATTCCGGCTTACAAACGGAAAGGCGGGGAAATTGAAGAAATCATCGAAAGAAGGGAGGCGAAAATGAAATCGACGGTTCCACTGGATGAAGTGGAAATTGTTTCGGAAGAATAAACGTCATTGCGGGCAGAGCGAAGCAATCGGGATTATTAGCGCTTTCCGGATTGCTTCGACTTACCTTAATATTTTCCGCTGAACGGCATTAATCGAAATCAACAGAACCAATGCAATCACTGCGCTGCCCGCCATTGCAAAAGCCGTTGAATGTAAAATATTTCCCAAGCCTGCCAAAGGCATTATTATTCCCCCAACAAGAAAAGTGCTTGCACCCAGCACAGCCGACGCCGTTCCTTTATATCGCTTTTCCAAATCCAACGCTAAATTCGTTGATATAGGGAAAGTTCCGCCGGCAAAAAGTAGCGTCAGGAAGAGTACGGTACAAAAACAAGCAATCGGAGCATCCAAGAATAACGAAACGCCGGTCAACAAACTAAAAATAAATAATCCTGCAACACTTAATTTCAATGTCTTATGCGGATCTTTCAACCTTGCTGCCAAAATATTGCCGATGGTCAATGCAACGGCATTCACCGCAAAAATAATGCTATAAGCGATAGGCGAAACGCCGTAATGCTCTTGAAAAATAAAGGGTGAAGAGGCAATGTAGGCAAACATAATAGCCGTTGAAAATGACAACAAGGCAATATAAAGCATCAAAAGCCGGTTTTTCAGTACCGGAACAAAAAACTTAAACGTCGAAATCACAGGAACTTTGATGCGTTTGTGATGCGACAACGATTCTTTCATATACAAACTCACAATCCAAACGGCCAATCCCAGCAAACCCAGCGCGACAAATATTCCTTTCCAATCGGTAAAAAGCATAAGCAGACCGCCGACTACCGGCGCTGCTATGGGCGCAATTCCCTGAACAGCAGCGATTAGAGCAAGAAATTTCAATAATTCCTTTCCCGAAAACAAATCGGCTGCTATCGACCGGGCAAGTACAATACTCCCGGCTGCACCCAATCCTTGCAATAATCGAAAACCGACTAAGAGATAGATGGTTGGCGAGAAAATACAGCCAACGGTCGCTAATAAATACAGTCCGAACGAAGCGAAAAGCGGTCGCCGCCGTCCCGTTTTATCGCTGACCGGGCCGAAAAACAATTGTCCGATGGCAATTCCCAGCATACTGGTAGAAATAGTAAGTTGCACCATGGAAGCAGAAGTGCCGAAATAACCGGTTAGCGCAGGCAAACTCGGCAGATACATGTCGGTTACCAAAGGAGCGAATGCCGTCATTGCAGACAAAGTAACAAGCAAATAAAGTTTGCTGTTTTTGGATGTTAAATCACAAGAAATCAGATTGTTATTTTTCATATAGGAGAGGCTGTATGACCTCTATGCGGGGACAAAAATACAGAAAATTTTTGTTTTGCCCAACATAGAAAATCCGCAAGCAATTGAATGTAAGTTCGATGCAGTTTCGGAAAATAGTTCAAAATACAAGAAATTTATCGAAAATTATCCGGATATTCCGCTGTCGTTTTATTCGTTTTTGCCTTTTGAGAATGATTTTTTCAGGAAAATAACGTGAGTTAGACCGCTTGAAAATAGTATGTTACAAGGAGCGAGTATTTTGTTATGATACGAAATTTCAAAAAAATTACTACTTTTGTTCCTCATAACTATAATGATTTAAAATATAAAACAATAAATATCATGGCTTTATTCGAAACAATCAGCAACGACATTAAAACAGCGATGCTGGCAAAAGACAAAATCCGCCTGGAAGCGCTCCGCGGAATCAAGAAAGAATTTTTGGAAGCAAAAACGGCGAAAGGTTCGGATGGCGAACTGAGCGACGAAACGGCTGTCAAAATCATGCAAAAAATGGTGAAACAGCGCAAAGACAGTG
>JAISKG010000142.1 GCA_031261015.1 Dysgonamonadaceae bacterium
CGAACGATCGGAGTTCCCGCTGGGGATGTATAGGCGGCGGCAGGCGGCGTTGCCGTGGCGGCAATATATACCGGAGCCGTCGGCGTGACAGTCACTTGCGTATTGTCGTTGGTTGCAACAATATCTATTTGGTCGAAAGCGTCTGTATAAGTTATCTGGTTAATAAATTTCACGCCATCCGGGCCTATGGGAACAAAAAAATCTGTTCCGACCGCTTGTTTTCCTTTCAGTGTATAAATATCGCGGGAATCGGAAGAATTTATCATATAATAAGCAAATACTTTGACATCAGATGTAATATGAATTCCATATTGCGTTACCGCTCCGGCCAATGCTCTGGGATTCTGTACTTTGGCCATAGCTACATCGGATATAAAATCAATTTTGCTTGAGCTTGCAGCCGGAATGGTGCGATTGATTGTTTCGATGCTTCCGCCGTTGTAAAGCGTAATGGTCACATGAGCTTCCATTGCTGTTCCGTTAGAGATGGAAAAAAAGACAGGGCTGTAAAAACTATTGCTTAATTGTGGAGCCACAAACCAAAAATCGGTATCTTGCGCATAAAGCGCAGAGTGGTTGGTTTCAAATAACAGTAAAATCAGGAATAACAATGAAGCTCTGATACTGTGTTTCGTAAGGTCTGAAAAAGTTTTTTGTTTCATAAAAAAATTGTTGTTTAAAGTAAGTTGTTTATTGTTAGTTGTTAGTTTTTTTAAGGACTTTAACGTCCTTAAGGTCTTTAAAGACTTTAAGGATAAGGGGGGTGATGCGAATGCGCCGGAGGCGCATAAGATAGGTAGCCCCGTGCAAGCGGAGCGCAGCGCGGGGTTTAGGACAATGCCATGCCCTTCCGTCAACCCCGTAGAGGGTTGAACTCCTACGGAGTTCCGGATGATGGGCGATGCCTGTGTACCCCGAGCTGCGCCTGACGGCTTGCACGGGGTTATTAATATGCAACGCCTCCGGCGTTGTAGGGGCGAAAAATTTTTCGCCCCAACGCAGGGTGATATAACGCGGTGCGGCATCATGCAACTGCACACAAAAAAGGCCTGCCCCGATCGCTCGAAGCAAGCCTGTATCTCTTTTAAAGGAATGTTCTTAAAAAAACGCGTACGCGCGCACGAAGCGTGAAAATTGGTTAAATTAACCTGCGAACTCTCTCTCTCTCTAACATAATTCCGCTAATTTCCAAATAATTAGAGGGAATTTTCGTGTAATTTTTGTTAAAGTTTTCTCCGAGATTCATCCTGAATTGTTTTAGTTTTTTGCCTATTAGGTTACAAAGGTACGAGGATTATTTGATTTTGCAAAATATTTTTTTGCATTAAAAATTATCACTATTTTTGTACCAAATACCCGGAAGGCGTAAAAATCTTCCGTGACTAATGGGAACACGATGAAAAACATATTAGTAATCGACGATGATCTGACTTTGGGTTTGATGCTGAAAACCTGGCTGGGCAAGAAGGGTTTCGAGGTACAAAATTCGATCAGTATTGCCGATGCGCGCAAGGCGACCGAACAATGCCGCCCCGATTTGGTGATTTCCGACTTGCGTCTGCCCGATGCCAGCGGCATTTCTTTCCTGAAGGAGATGAAGGGACAAGATCCTGATGTTGCGTTTATTATGATGACGAGTTACGCTGATATTCAATCGGCAGTGGAATGTATCCGTTCGGGCGCTTATGATTATGTATCCAAACCGTTGAATCCGGATGAGTTGCTGGGAAAAATCCAGTCGCTGATTGCAATTCAAAATAGCGTTGCGGCGGTTTCTTCGTCCAAAGCGGAGAAATCTTCGGCGTATATTCGAGGCAATTCGTTAGAGTACCAAAAGGTTTATGATTATGTGGATTTGGTTGCGCCTACCAATTTAGCGGTTTTTATTCAAGGAGATAGCGGGGTGGGGAAGGAGCATATCGCTCACATGATTCACGATAAAAGCCTGCGCGCTTCCAAGCCGTTCATTCCGGTAGATTGCGGTGCGATGTCGAGCGAATTGTCGGCCAGCGAATTTTTCGGACATATCCGCGGTTCGTTTACCGGCGCAATTAATAATAAAAAAGGTCATTTTCTGGAAGCTGAAGGAGGCACCTTGTTTTTGGACGAAATTGGTAATTTGTCGCTTGATATTCAAATGCAATTGCTGCGCGTGTTACAAGAAAAAAAAGTGAAACCGGTGGGCGCCACGAAAGAAATCAAAGTCGATGTGCGCATTGTGGTGGCTACCAACGAAGATCTGAAAGAAGCCGTTTCCAAAGGAAGATTCCGTAACGATTTGTATCACCGGATTAATGAATTTAGGATCGACGTTCCGAACTTGAGCGATTGCAAAGACGATATTCCGTTGTTTGCTCATCATTTTCTGGAGAAAGCCAATCAGGATATGAATAAGAAAGTGGTTGGATTTGAAGAAGATGCGTTGAAATGCCTGACAAGTTACTGTTGGCCGGGCAATTTGCGAGAATTGCGTAATGTAGTTTATCGGATCGTTTTGATTACGAAATTAAACAAGATTATTTCCCAATTGATTTTGGAAAATATTCCCGAATTTGCGGATTTTTTTAAAGCTGATTCTTCCAAGAAATAATAAAACTATGCAACAGAAGGCAAGAAATCTTAAATTTGTCGTGATTGTCGGCTATATCGTGGTCATCGTATTATCGGGCTGGGGTATTATCTGGATATATAATGAATTCGTGAAATTTTCGGACGAGGATCATTCCTATGAGCAAAGAAAAGAGTTGCTCATGATCGGCAATACTTTAGCTAAGATGTATCAGGCCGAAAGCACCATTGGTTTGATGAGTATTGACGAGAGTTTGCCTTTGCAGAGAGAATATTCATTGCTGATGGATACTATTTTCACTCAGATCGATACGTTGAAAAAGTTCTCTAAGGATCCTAACTTGTTGACGCACATCGACAGTCTGGATATTTTGTTGCTCCGAAAAAAACACAGTATGGAAGAACTAATCGCTTTGCGCAGTTATTTCGAAAATACGACGATGAAGGAAATTACGAAAACCACTGTGCTGTCGCCAAAATACAAGGACGATTTAAGTGACCTTTTGAAAAATATTCAGGAAGAGCATCGCGATACAAACAAGATTGTGGGCGAAAAAAAAGGATTTTTCCGCCGTATCCAGAATGCCATTGCCGCTCAACAGGATACACTTTTAGACATTTCCTCTTCGTCGAGTTCGCGCACCGAAAATCTGCTTATTCCAATAATTACGGATACGATTTCCGAATTTATTCAGAAAGTGAATAAGCGCTCTTTATTGAAGAAATCGGCCAAAGTCGCTCAAATTGTGCAGTGGCAGAACGAATTATATACGATCAACGGACAGACGATCGCC
>JAISKG010000173.1 GCA_031261015.1 Dysgonamonadaceae bacterium
ATTCATATTCAAGATCTTTCCAGTATTTACGAAGCTGCCCGCCAATTCATCCGATCCATGGGCGCCGCCACCGTTTTTGCCTTCAACGGCGAAATGGGTACCGGCAAAACTACTTTCATCAAAGCAATTTGCGAGGAATTAGGCGTAGTTGATGTCATCAACAGTCCCACGTTTGCGATCGTCAACGAATACCGGACAACTAATGGCGATTCGATTTATCATTTTGATTTTTACCGGATTAAAAAATTGCAGGAAGCGCTGGCAATCGGCCTCGAAGAATATCTGGAGAGCGGCTCGCTTTGCCTGATCGAATGGCCCGACAAAATCGAAGAATTACTGCCGGCGACAACGGTTTTCGTTGCTATTGAGGAACAAGCCGACGGGAGCCGGACGGTACATTACAAGCAATAAAAAAATCCTTTTCATCAAAGGATTTTTTTATTGGATGAGGTTGCATTCTTCTAATTAGGCCCTATGAATCAATACACCATACACACACTCTGAAGTTATTCTTCTTTTCCTAATCACGCTTCCAACCACTTTCTCAAGTGATTACAAACTAATTCTCTATGAACTGTTCCTAAAATTCTAAAGAGAAGAATGCTCTTATTCATCCTCATTTATTAATGATACAAATACCGTGCCAAACTATTTGATGGCTTCGTAAATTATAGATTGGATGCGCTCGCGGATGTGCTGTTCCTGCAGTTGGGTATGCTGGCGAGAGGGATAAACCCGGTTGGATAAAAATACGTATATCAACTGGTTATCAGGATCCACCCACCAACAAGTGCCGGTGTATCCGGTGTGTCCGAAAATATTTTCGGAAATTGAAAAAGTAAGATTTTTTTGATTGGGTTTGTCGAAACCCAAGCTTCGTCGGCCGGTAGAATTTTGGGTGTGCGTAAACATTTTTACGGTCGATTCGTCGAAAAAGCGTTCGCCTCCATACGTTCCTTTATTTAAAAATAATTGTCCGATTTTGGCCAGATCGTTGGCGTTGGAAAACAAGCCGGCATTGCCGGAAACGCCGCCCAGCACGGCCGCCGCCTCATCGTGCGGATAACCAATGAGAATTTGGTTGCGCAAAAACCGGTCGTTTTCGGTCGGGGCTATTTTCTCCTTGGCTATCGTTCGCAAGGGAAGAAACTCGGTATAATTGGCGCCCAAATCGGCGTACAATTGTTGGTCGAGAAAAACATCCAACGATTGATTGCTTACATTTTCAACAACTTCCTTCAATAAAATAAAATTGAGATCGCTGTATAAATATTTTTTTTCTTTCCGCAATTGCGAATCGGCAATGTCGCGAATCGCCCAATCGTTGATATCGTCGGTAACATAAAAATGATCGGCTACTTGCTTGCTGATTCCGGCTTTAGGCGTATTGGAAACCCGGTCGGGCAAGAATTTAAAATCGGTGCGCATGTAAGTATTTTTATCGTATTCCAAACGATAAACGGTGGTTTTTTTGTTGGAAAACAAAGGGCCTTCATAGCTTTCGGCATCGATCAACAGCATGTAAAAGGGTAGAAACGAGGCTAATCCCGTTTGGTGAAACAAAGCGTCGCGAATCGTAATTTTATATTTATCAGTCTGTTGCAAAAGGGGAATTTGTTTGCTCAACGGATCGTCCAATTTAATTTTTCCGGTATCGTACAATTTCATTACGGCAGGCACGGTGGCCACAGCTTTTGTCACGGAAGCCAAATCATATACGTCGGTATTTTCGACCGGATGCGTGCCGGCATAATCGAAATAGCCGAACGATTGATTATAAACAACTTTTCCGTTTTTTGCCACCAAAACTTGGCATCCCGGAAAAGCTTGCATGCGAATACCTTCCTCGACGATGGGCGCGATTTTGCGCAAAGTCGCTTCCGACATTCCCGCTTCTTTCGGCAATTGGTACGACAAACGTACTTTTTGCGTGCTAAGACCTGTCTGATAATCAAATAGCGAAGCGATGGCAACCGGCAACTTTCCTTTAGCCGGCAAACCGCCGAGAATAATTTCGGCCGCCGCTTTTTGGGAATATGGCGTATTTTCGTAAGCCAAGGTCACCGATTCTGCACCTTTGATGCTTTTTTCGTAATCCGTAAGTAAATGAGGTGCAATGAAAAAGCATAAATGCACTTCCTTTTTTTGCGCCAAAGCCTGCAATCCGGCGTAATCGCGCATTTTATTGGAATGAATGCCGCAAATCACGGCATCGTATTTTTGCAATTGATTGAATATCGCGGAGATTTGCGATTCGGTAGCTTTGGCCGGTAATTGGAAATGGTCGAAAGCGCCGTACAAATCCAAAGTTTCCTGAAATGCGGTTTTTTCATTGGCTCCCAAAGAAACCGTTGCGATTTTTTTACTCCCCAATTGCTTTACAGGCAATAAATTATCTTTATTTTTCAATAAAGTGATCGCTTCTTCATTCAATTTCTGGATCAACCAGTCGGTTTCCGAGGTTTGGATACGGTCTTTCAATCCTTTGATGCGAATGGGCTTGTAATTGTTTAATCCGGTTATGTATTTATAACGCAGTATTTTAAGGCATTTTTCCTCGATCATTTTTTGCGAGAGCGTACCGTTGGCAATGGCTTTTTTGATGGCGGCAAATTCGGCTTCCGGCCGTTCGGGACTCAGCAGAACGTCGTTGCCGGCCAATAACGCCTGTACGCAAATGCTTTGCTTCCCGGCCGAAGCGCCTTTCATGACCAAAGCATCGGTAAATTTCAATCCGCCGAATCCCAATTCGCCGGTCAACAGATTCGTGACAATTTGAGGCGACAGGGAAGTCGGCAAATGACTTTGGTTGTCCAATGCCGGAATAGACAAATGACCGGTCATGATGCCGGAAAAACCGGCGCGAATATATTGCACGAAAGGATAAAGTTCGACCGAATCCAAACGCGCACTGTCCTGATTGATTTCCGGCAGTGTTTTGTG
>JAISKG010000025.1 GCA_031261015.1 Dysgonamonadaceae bacterium
TCGGTATCGCGCAAATCGGAAAGGCTTTTCGCAACGAGATCGTCGCCCGCCAATTCATTTTCCGGATGCGCGAATTTGAACAAATGGAAATGCAATTTTTTGTCCGCCCCGGCGAAGAACTGCAATGGTTCGAAAAATGGAAGCAAACACGTATTCAATGGCACAAAGCCTTAGGTTTAGGCGATCAAAAATACCGCTTCCACGATCACGACAAATTGGCGCATTATGCTAACGCCGCCACCGACATTGAGTTTGAAATGCCTTTCGGATTCAAGGAAGTGGAAGGAATCCATTCACGCACCGATTTCGATTTGAGTAGCCATGAAAAATATTCCGGCAAAAAAATCCAATATTTCGATCCCGAATTGAACCAATCGTACATTCCTTACGTTATAGAAACGTCGATCGGCGTGGATCGTATGTTCTTGAGTATCTTGGCCGGATCGTATTGCGAAGAAACCTTGGAAGGTGGCGATACGCGCGTGGTATTGAAATTGCCTGCTGCTCTGGCTCCGGTCAAATTGGCGGTGCTGCCGCTGGTGAAAAAAGATGGCTTGCCCGAAAAAGCGCGGGAAATCATGGATCGCCTGAAATTCAATTTCCAATGCCAATACGACGAAAAAGATACGGTCGGGAAACGTTACCGCCGGCAGGATGCGATCGGAACTCCATATTGTGTCACAGTCGATTATGATAGTTTAAATGATCAATGCGTGACCATCCGCCATCGCGACACGATGCAACAGGAGCGCGTGCCGATCGCCGATCTGGAAAGTATCATCGCCGATAAAGTGAGTATGAGAAATTTATTATTAAAACAAAGTATAGAATCATGAAAAAATCCATTATTGTCATTATCGTACTGGCAGTCCTTGTCGGAATTATCTTTTTGTGGTACCAAAGTGTTTACAACGGTTTGGTGAAAGCCGACGAAGAAGTGAAAGCCCAATGGGGAAATGTGGAAAACCAATATCAACGTCGTACAGACTTGATTCCTAACTTGGTAGCGACCGTTAAAGGTTATGCACAGCATGAACAAAGCACTTTGCAAGGCGTGATCGAAGCGCGCGCCAAAGCAACGCAAGTCACCATTGATCCGACCAACTTGAACGAACAAACGATGGCTCAATTCCAACAAGTACAGGGCGAATTGAGTTCCGCTTTAAGCCGCTTGTTAGTCAGCGTAGAAGCTTATCCCGATCTGAAAGCCAATCAAAACTTTTTGGATTTGCAGGCGCAGTTGGAGCAAACCGAGAACCGTATTTCGACCGAGCGTACTCGTTTCAACAATGTAGCTCAATCGTATAATACGCTGGTTCGCAAGTTCCCCAACAACCTCATCGCCAATCTGTCGGGTTTTACTCAGAAACCCTATTTCAAAGCGGAAGCCGGAGCCGAAAAAGCGCCGGAAGTTCAATTCTAAAACAATATTCAAATGAAAAAAATCCTGACTCTCCTAACTATAGCGTTTGCACTCGTTGCGTTATCTTCCTGCCACAAAGACGACGACAATTCCGTTCAAGAATGGCGGGAAAAGAATGAAAAAGCCTACGTCGATTCGATCCAAAACGGCGGCTATTTGCCGATCGAAGGCATCGCGGGAATGCCTTTGGGCGTTTACTACAAAGTCTTACCCGGCAGTGAAGATAAAGGCGCTGTTCATCCCTTGCAAACCAGCAAAGTACGAGTGCTTTATCAAGGTCGTTTTTACAATGGAACAGTTTTCGACGGCGGTTCATCTCTGACCGGCGACAATCCGATTCAATTCAGTATTTCCAACACGATCAGAGGTTTTCAGATCGCTCTGCAACAGATGGTTGTAGGCAATCATTGGCGCATTTGCATCCCTTGGGCTTTGGGCTACCGCGATACGGCAAACGGCTCCATTCCGGCCTATTCGACTTTGATTTTTGATGTAACATTAGTAGAAATTATTGAATAATATTACGATAATGAACAAATTAATTCCATACTTACTTATGCTCGCAGTACTTGGTTCCTCTTGCAAAAAAAATGCGGATGAAGGAGGAGATGAAATCGTGATCGGGAAAAAACCGGTGGAAGTCAAAGACGGCCGTTTGAGCGCCGAAATCATGCAATTGCTGGGACAAGTCGGTGGCGCCAATGTTTCGCCCGACGGGAAAACCGTTTTATATACAGTAGGTTATACCGATATTGAAGCAAATAAGCGGAACGAGGACATATTTACTGTGAATATCGACGGCAGCAACCGGCAACAAATTACTCATTCGCCGAAAAGTGAAAGCGAAGCCAAATGGATTAAAAACGGGGAAAAAATCGCTTTCCTCTACGATGGACAATTGTGGGAAATGAATCCCGATGGAAGTAACCGAAAGCAAATCAGCAAATTAGAAAAAGCCATTGAAGGATTTAAATATTCTCCGGATGGGAAGAAAATAGTATTTATCTCTGCTGTAAAAGCGTTTGAACCGAGTTCCGAAAAATATCCCGATCTTGCCAAATCCAGCGGCCGAATCATCGACAGCCTGATGTACAAGCATTGGGACGAATGGGTGGAAGCGATCCCGCATCCTTTCGTCGCCGATTACGACGGCCAATCGCTCGCCAACATCATCGACATTTTGGAAGGCCAGCCTTACGAATCGCCGATGAAACCCTGGGGCGGCATCGAGCAGTTGGACTGGTCGCCCGACAGCAAAACCATCGCTTACACCTGCCGCAAAAAAATAGGAAAAGCCTACGCTCAATCGACCAATTCGGATATTTACCTTTATAATATCGAAACGAAAGAAACGAAAAATCTGACCGAGGGCATGATGGGCTACGACACAAATCCCAAATTTTCGCCTAACGGTCAACTGATTGCCTGGCAAAGCATGGAACGCGACGGCTACGAATCGGACAAAAACTGCCTGTTTACTTTCAATTTTGAAACCGGCGAAAAGAAATACATCACCGAGCATTTTGATTACAACGTAGATGAATTTTGCTGGGACGGCTTGGGCAGCACGATTTATTTTGTCGCCAATGTTTTAGGAACTAATCAGTTGTATCAGACCGACGTATCGGCCATTATTTCACAGGATTTGGGTTACATCGTGAAACTGACCGAAGGCGATCACGATTATGTTTCCGTAGCTTGCGCCAACGGTTCGCTGGTCGGCTTGCGCCAATCCATCTCCGCTCCGAGCGAAGTATATGCCGTGAATTTGGCTGATGGTACGCAAACCAATATTTCTCAGGAAAATACGGATATTTTGTCGCAAATCGAGATGGGTAAAGTGGAAGCCCGCTGGATTCCGACAACCACCGGCGAAAAAATGCTGACATGGATTATTTATCCGCCACATTTCGATCCGGCCAAGAAATATCCGGCGATTTTGTATTGCCAAGGCGGCCCGCAAAGTACGATCAGCCAGTTCTGGTCGATTCGTTGGAATTTCCAAATCATGGCGGCGCATGATTACATTGTGGTTGCGCCTAACCGGCACGGCGTTCCCGGCTTCGGCCAGAAATGGAACGAGCAAATCAGCGGCGACTACGGCGGACAAAATATGAAAGATTATTTGGCGGCCATTGATGCTATGGCGAAAGAACCTTTCATCGATGAAACCAAAATTGGTTGTACCGGAGCAAGTTACGGCGGATTTTCCGTCTATTGGCTGGCCGGCAATCACAACAAACGTTTCAAGGCTTTTTGGTCACATGCCGGAATTATGAATTTGGAATCTCAGTATTTGGAAACCGAAGAAATGTGGTTTATTGATTGGGATCTGGGTGGGCCGTATTGGGATAAATCCAATGCCGTTGCGCAACGTTCGTATGCCAATTCTCCGCATAAGTTTGTCGATAAATGGGATACGCCGATTGCGATTTCTCATGGCGAATTGGATTACCGGATTTTGGCTTCACAAGGCATGATGGCGTTTAATGCGGCGCAATTGCGTGATATTCCGTCGCGTATGTTGATTTTTCCGAATGAAAATCATTGGATTTCGCAGCCGCAAAACGGGATTTTGTTTCAGAGGGAATTTTTCCGGTGGTTTGATGAATGGTTGAAGCCGTAAGAATAAGTACATTTTAAGAGTACGGCCCTATGCGTTTGGAATTGGTAAAATCTTCAGAGATGTAAATAATAATGCACTCAGACAGGGAAAATTTTCAAGAAA
>JAISKG010000027.1 GCA_031261015.1 Dysgonamonadaceae bacterium
TACAAGTGTCCCT
The DNA here is from genome assembly GCA_031261015.1 of Dysgonamonadaceae bacterium. GTDB lineage: Bacteria > Bacteroidota > Bacteroidia > Bacteroidales > Azobacteroidaceae > Azobacteroides. Next base: position 14 of record JAISKG010000027.1, read on the forward strand.
AAATCTTCCTCAACGAATGCAAATGCTATCCGCTTATACGTCGGAACAGGAGGCAGTTATTCCTTAGCCTCAGATAATTCTGACAATGATTATGCTACACTGAATCCTCCTAATGCGGAATCCGACAAAGAAGATGGATCTCCTTCTTGGAACGGCAACGGGGAATATCCGGTTCTGACGCCCGACGAATTGACGAAAATTACGCACTATTTGCCGCTTTCCGTTGGTCTCAGCATCAAGAAAAACATTCATCCCGATTTTGCGCTCGAAACCGGCATCGTTTATACTTATCTTGCTTCGAGAATCAAGAACAATTATCCGCATTGGGAAGCCGATTTGCAGTTGCATTACATCGGAATCCCTCTGAATTTGCACGCACAATTGTACCATGCGCCCAAAGATCGCTGGAAAATTTACGCGGCTTTGGGAGTGATGGCCGAAAAAGGAGTTTTGGCGCATTATTCGCAAAACGAATACCTCTATCAAGCAGTAGAGAATGTGACGATTAACGAAAAAATCAAGGGCTTGCAGTGGTCGCTAAATACTTCGTTAGGCTTGGATTATATGTTGAACCGGAATTACGGAATTTATTTCGAACCGAGAGTTTCCTATTATTTGGATAATAATCAGCCGATGAGCGCGCGGACGGAAAATCCGTTGGTGATTGGGATTAGTGCGGGAGTGAGGTATAGTTGGTAAATTGAAAATTGAAAGTTAAAAATTGAGAATTATAAAGATTATTAAAATGAGAAAGTTAATTGTTTTGTTTTGTTTTGCCGCTTTGTTGGCAAGTTGCGAGTACGATTCGCATCATACGATTACGTATTCGGTGAATGAACCTGTTTTTATGACAGCCGATGAGTTTAAAAATTCGGTTTCTGTGAAAAACACGGCGCACATTTTGAGCGATTATGGTAAAATTTGTTTTTACCAAGGTTATTTGTTTATCTCCGAGCCGGATAAAGGGATTCACATTATTAATAATACGAATCCGGCCGCACCGCAAATAGTCGGTTACATCGAATTGGCGGGCAACAACGATTTGGCGATCCGCAACGACTTATTGTATGCCGACGCTTTAGCCAATCTGGTTTGGTTCGACCTCAGCGATCCGGCAAAACCGGTGCTGAAAGGTATTTTGGAAAATGCGTTTCCGGAAATTTTTCCGCCGATTCCCGACAACAATTACGGCATCGATTATGCAGCGTGTTACCCCGAAGGCGGACGTAAAGGCCTGATTGTCGGCTGGAAATTAACACAAAAAACGCAGGAAGTTACCGAGCATCATTCGTGGTGGGGCTGGGAAAAAGGAGATGCCTATACCGATGTAGCAACTCCGTCGGCCAATGACAAAGGCGGCTCTACGGGAATCAACGGCTCGATGTCGCGTTTCAGTCTGTATCAGAATTATTTGTATTCGGTCGTCAACAATCAGATGTGCATTTTCAATTTGTCGGACGAAACACCTGTCAAAGCTGTAGAAAATTTATATATAGGCAGTAATGTAGAAACAATTTTCAGTTACAAAGACAAAATGTTTATGGGCACGCCCACAGGCATGTTGATTTATTCGGTGAGCAATCCGTTGAGTCCGCAATATTGCTCCAGTATGCAGCACGTTTTCGGTTGCGACCCCGTGGTGGTCGATAACGATTTGGCCTACGTGACCGTTCATTCCGGTAATTTCTGCGGGCAAACCAGCAACGAGTTATTTATTGTGGACGTAAAAGATGTTTATAACCCCCGGCAATTAGTTTCGTTTACCATGACTAATCCCAAAGGCTTGGGTATCGATCGCAACACCTTATTCCTCTGCGACGACGGATTGAAAATTTTCCGCATCGGCAACGATCCGCAGCAACTCGCGGCCAATCAAATCATTCAATACAAAGGCATGGATGGTTACGACCTCATTCCGTTTGATAATACGCTGATGATGATTGCGGATAACGGGCTTTATCAGTATGATTATACGAATTTGGAAGAGATTAGGGAGTTGAGTGTGATACCGATTCAAAAGTGAATTGAAAGTGGAAAATTGAAAATTGAAAGTGGAAAATTGAAAATTGAAAGTGGAAAATGAAAAAGATAGAAGCATTTTAAACGCCTAATACAGAGCAAGCGCATCTTAATTTGAGTTAAAAAAAGACCGGAGGTCTTCTATTTGGGTAACCCCGGTGCAAGCGTAGCGCAGCCCGGGGTAGAGCGAAATCTTCTAAAGCAATTGAAGGATGTAAATCAGATAATACATGAATAAATTCAACTCCTTCGGAGTTGAGATGGTAGGGGAGAGATATTGCTTTATCCCCGGGCTGCGCTACGCTTGCACCGGGGTTACCTAAATAGAGGACCTCCGGTCTTCTTTATATAAATTTATAATACAAAAAAAGAATTGACCTTCTTTTTTATAAAAAACAAATTTTCGTAACTTTGCCCTCGAAATCAATATCAAATTAATGAACAAGCTCTTTCAAACAAAAACATTTTCTCCTGCACAATTGCAAGGTTCAGGATTGAAACGAACGCTGACTGCCGGCAATTTGGTGGCGTTGGGTATCGGCGCGGTGATTGGCGCCGGTATTTTTGTGATCACCGGAAATGCAGCAGCCGTACACGCGGGACCGGCGGTAGTTATCTCTTTTATTATTTCTGCTATCGGTTGTGCCTTAGCGGGTTTGTGTTACGCCGAATTTTCGTCAATGTTTCCGGTTTCGGGAAGCGCCTACTCGTATGCCTACGCCACGATGGGCGAGTTTGTCGCGTGGATTCTCGGCTGGGATCTCATTCTGGAATATTTGCTGGGCGCCTCAACCGTAGCGGTAGGCTGGTCGGGCTACACGGTGAGTTTTTTGGCCGATCTGGGTATTCATCTTCCGACGGCTCTCACCCAAGCTCCGATTGATTTCACGAACGAAAACGGCTGGTATTTGACGGGAGCCATCATTAATTTTCCTTCCGTTTTTATTGTTACGATACTTGCCACTTTATTAGTTTTAGGCGTGAAAGAATCCGCTACGCTCAACAATATCATTGTCATCATCAAAGTGATTGTGATTCTGCTATTTATAGGATTCGGAATTGCATACATCAATCTCGACAACTGGTCGCCTTTCATTCCCGAAAATACGGGACATTTTGAGAATTTCGGATTCAGCGGAATTTTATCGGGAGCAGCGGTTGTTTTCTTCGCTTACGTCGGCTTCGATGCTGTTTCGACGGCTGCACAAGAAGCCAAGAATCCGCAGAAAGACATGCCGAGAGGTATTCTTATTTCCCTGTTAATCTGTACGATACTCTATATTGCCGTCAGTCTGGTTTTAACCGGAATTGTCAACTACAAAGATTTGAATGTCGCCGCGCCGATTGCTTTGGCGATTGATACGGCCGGCGCAGGCTTGCGGTGGCTGGCTCCGTTGGTTAAGATCGGAGCGATTGCCGGATTGAGTTCGGTCGTCATGGTGCTGATGTATGGTCAAAGCAGAGTATTTTATTCGATGGCCAAGGACGGATTATTGCCGAGTCTTTTTGCTAAACTTCATCATCGCTATAGAACACCTCATATCACAACATGGTTGATCGGCTTGGCCTGCGCCGTTTTTGCCGGTTTGCTTCCCATCAATATTTTGAGTAAAATGGTGTCGATCGGCACGTTACTGGCTTTTACCATTGTCAGCATCGGCATTATTATCCTGCGGAAACGCCGCCCCGATCTTCCGCGCCCGTTCAAAACGCCTTGGGTGCCGGTCGTTCCCATCGCCGGCGCGTTGGTTTGCTTAACGCAAATGTTTGCGCTTTCGATAGATACGTGGATCCGTCTTGTGGGATGGATGGCCATCGGATTGGTGATTTATTTTGGGTATAGTATTCGGCATAGTAAGTTGAGGAAGGATAGTTAAACAAAAAAGAATCCTCATACTAACAAGTATGAGGATTCTTACATTTCTTTTATCAATAAACTTATTTCATATAAACCGCTTCAAATACGGCCAGCGGCGCCATGCGCGCGCGATTCAAAATCAACTTATTCCCACTGATCGTGTAACTGTCGGCTGTATTCAACGCCTTACTCATCTGGTCTTCGATTGTCATATTGTTGATACACATCATTTTAGTGCTTGCCATTTGCGAGAAAGAGATCCGGCCGGGCGCGCCCAATTGATACGAGCCGTGGAAAGTGTTGCAGCCCAAATTGCCGCTCACTTCGTTGCTTCCTTCTTTCAGCGTGATGTAGGCTTCCTTGGCGTTCTCGCCTTCGTATTTTACCGGTTCGCCGAACAATTCGACTAATTTCCAATGTTTGTTTACCAAGCTACCGTCAATAGACACAGGTTCAGCTACTTTAGCTGTTTCTTGTTTCGATTTACACGCATTCATACCAATCATAAGAGATAAAATTCCCATTAATAAAAAAATTCTTTTCATACTGTTTATTTTTAGAGTAAATATTATTTATTAGAACAAATTGTTATGCAAAAAGTTTATTCAATCACAAAAATCAGACTTTGGTAAGCCGGAAAATGATCATAGATGAATTTTGCGTGCGATGTCGCGTTGCGGACGCACATGTGCGAACGCGGATAGGTTCCTAACGTCGGGCTATATTCGATCATTTCGGTTTCCGGCAAATTGACCGGAACGCCATGGATATAAGCTCCTTGGCAGAAACGGTTGGCATAAGGCGCGTAACCGTCGATGTCTTTCGTACCGTCTTTGTAATAGTACATGCGATATACTTTTTGCTGCAACACGAACAATCCCAACGGAGTAGGTCGCTGATAGACCGTTTTGTCGGCTCCGGTGGTGGCCGGATTCATGCTGCGGATCATCCACGAACAACCAATTCTTTCAAATGTGGAAATATTTTGATAGTGGCGGTCAACAATGATCACTTTACTGAAAAGCAACGAGTCGTCGATTATTTTCAGGTATTTCGTGGGAATCAGATAATTTCCCTTGAAATTGGTCGTTGAGCATTCCGAAAAGTTCCCGGTTTTGCGGTGGACTTGCACCAGCGCGCCGTCGTAATTGTAGCGCGCAGGCCTTGTTTGATCCTGCTTTGTATATAATGGAATAGCTTGATCGATTTCGATGCCGTATTTGTCGGTAGTTACATTGTTTTTGCTCATGGTAGCATCTTTGGCTACCGGCGGATAACCGTTGCTGTTCTTCTTGTTTTGCAAAACCGCCCAAGTTTGTTGCATCGCCCGGAGCGAATCGGTGGTTGCCAAAGCTGCTACAATTTTATCGAATTGAAAGCGACGTTGCGTTTTATCGTAGGGATAAACATCATTCAATGTATAACGAAGATAGCTCAAATCCTTTTCCAGCATGACTTCCATTGCCCATGGAACAAAAATACCCGCCACCGATACTTCTTCCGAAAATTTTTCTTTTGACGGTATAACAAATCCTTGAGGGGAATTTTTGCCAACAAGAATGCCATCTGAAATATTTTTACAAGAAACAACGGTTAATAACAGCGTAATCAATACATATAGCAAGCAATTTGTCTTCACTATGTTACAAGTTCTAAGAAAGCGGTGCAAAAGTAATCATTTTTTTGTAAATGAGCAATTGGCAGCTGTAAAAACAAAAAGCGGTCTTTATCGCAAAGACCGCTTTACTGTGTACTTAAAAAACATGATTTTTTCTACTACCGTCAGATCTTCCTTGCTGTGATTTTATTTAGTTTTTTGTAGCAGATATACCCTGTGGCAGCTAACAGGAGGATTAACAATCCGTCGCCTGCGGGAACTTTGTTACCGTCTCCTCCGCCCATGTTGCCTCCGGCGCGAAGCATTCCGTCGGTCGAATCGTCGAAATCGGGATTGGATTTATAAACGCCGATCGATTCGCTGACTGTGCTTTGCTCGATTTGGGTGTTGTTTTTTTCGTTGTTGTACAATCCGACCCGGTCGCCGCCGGCCACAATAGAAAGGGCCGGGGCGAAAGCGAATGCAAGAACAATGCTGAATTTTATAATTTGATGTTTCATACTGATTTCTTTCTTTTTTTTGATAGTTGATAATTATCTCACTACGATTTTTCGGACAATTGATCCGCGATCGTCGCTTACTTTCACGATATATATGCCCGAAGTTGTTACCGGATAACGGATTGCGGCTGTGGAAAGATGAACTTCGTTGATCAACGTACGTCCTTGCGCATCGGTAATTTTAACCGTGCGGAGCGGCGAACCGTCTTTCGATACGATTTCAATGCTACGGTTGCTGCCGTTGACAGTTACATTGCCTTGCTCGGGCGTCGTGAAGCCGGTCGGCGCGTTGTAGAAGCTCAAGTAGAAGCGGCCTTCGAGGTAAGTGTCGTTTTCGTTCTTGTCGAAGGTGTAGCTTGATTGCATCGTCAAGTCGATGACAGCCGGCGCTTTCGTGTCGTGGAGCAGTACTTTCCGTCTGTCGAAATCGTTGAAGCCTTCAAATGCCAGTGTAATTTCGCCCGTCAGCGAAGTGCGGATCGCGAGCGGAACTACTTCATCCAGCGAGCCGATCGAGTTGATGTCGAGCGCATAACCGTCGCTTGAACGGGTATAAACGACCAGCGGTTCGTCCATACATTCGGGACAAGCAAATTCGCCGTTGTCGTAAGCTTCCTGATTAGCGGCAATGGCGCTTTCCTTGTCGAGGAAGAGTTGGTAACTGTCCTCATCGGGATTGTATGTGTTATCGGCGTCGGTGCGGTAAAGAACGATCGCTTTGCTCAGTTCTTCGCCTCGCGAAGCCATAATCTGCAAGGAATGAATCACGGGGTCTTCAGAAACACCGGCGCTACGAAGCATTTCGCTTGCCAAGGTCGAAGTGACGGTTTGCTTAATATTGGCGACGACTGTCGGGTTGGCGACTTTGGAAACGAGGATTACCGATTGCATGGGTGCAACGCGCGGAGCCGAAGTCAAAGCAGTAGTCGGATCGGTGTTGTACCATGTTTCGCCTACTTTAAGATAGGAAACAAAATTGTTCATCACCCCGTCAGAGCCGCCGACGCCCGAAGCCAGTTTGTATCCTTGCCAGATTTGCGTATTGTTGGCCGTCAGGAAGGTATTCATATCCAGATGCGCCATAAACGGGTTTCCTGCCAGAAGTGGTTGGTTCGCGGCAGGGCAAGCCGAAGTGGCCAACGTGACATTGCCGCTCGCAGCCAAAGGCTCGTAGATGAAACGGTGCCGGTTAGTACGGGTCAACGTTCCTGTCGGCGCTTTATTCGGATCGATCGTTCCGTTGAGCCGGTAATAGTAATATCGCGTATCATTTTTCGGGAAATGGACGGTCACGGCGTCGTGATTGGTATATTCCGTGCCGATCTTGTTGTACCAGATGGCCATTCCTTGGCCGGCAGCTAATGAAATGTCGGATGTATTGAAACGTCCTGTCCATGCGTAAGTAGCTGTTTGCGAAGTTTGAGGATTCGGCCGGTTGAAGAACATCGGATCGTAGATGAAGCCGTCGGTAATCGGATTCGGATTCGTAACATAATAGTCGCCGGTGTACATGTTTTGTAGCGGGGCGGAGATCATGTACCAGCGGTTGGCTGTCACGCCCAGATCGACGTAGGCTTTCACGTAATGCAGCGAGTCGGTGCGGGCAATTTCCGATCCTCCGAGGAAGTGGATGTTGTTGCAAGCGGCGTCGCTGGCTTTCATCGGCGTATATTCGGTGATCGAGCTGTCGAGATTCGGGTAGCGGATCGACGACATACTGCCCGGCGAAACGATCGTCACATTGGTACAACTTCCCGGAAATTTATACGTAGCGGCATCGCCGGAGTATGAAATCGTACCGGGATACGTCCAGTTGGTAGCGTTGTTGTAATTATTGTCGGCCGAGCCGTTCCAAACCAAGGTATCGGGAATCAGGTAACTTTTTCCTGTCCAGACTTGTGGCAACATGAAAATACCATTGTCGATCTTTAAGTAACGTGTTTCGGCGGCTGTCGTTCCGATTTGTGTGACGGGACAGGGATTGCCGGTATAAACAGGCGTAGGACTGCCGACGGAAGGATCGGTCGTGTACCAGTAATAAGTATAAGACGAGTTGTTGGGCAAAGCCTGAATGTAGCCGACATCGCCCTTGCAGGCGCGCGCCGGAGCAACCGAGTAGCTTTCCAACGAATAGTTGTTGGAGTATTTACATTCGGGTTTCGTTGCGATAAATCCGCTACCGTTATTATTAAGTACGAAACGCAAATTCGCCGAGTTGCCGGTAAATCCGGTGACGGTATGGGTGATCACTTTGGCGGCTCCCGCGTTGAGGTTGCCCGCTTCGTTCCAGTTGAGGGCCGTGCGGTTGACGAACGCATTGGTGGCCGTATTAAATTCCTGTACCAGAATCGTAATCGGACCGGTAAATACGGCGTCGCCGATGTTGCGAACCGTGAAGCTAACCGTTGGGTTGGAAGGCGTGGTAGTGATGGTATAACTATTCACATCCAACTCGAGGTCGGGGCCGAAACGAAACATTTTTCCTTCGTTGCTCAATTGCGTTTCCTGTTGCAACAAATTGTTGAACGGTTGACGGCGAACGCCGTTTTTATCGACGAAGTAAGCAGCCATAGGCATAGGACGGGAAGGAATCGTTAAGTCTGCGTTAACGAAAGTCGGATTGTAAATAAATTGGTTCCAGACTTTACGTGCAGGCGCCCAAGGACTGGAAGGATCGTTGCTTTTGAAGATACGGACGTGTCCGCGCGCGTAATGGGAAGCATTAGGGTCACTCCAATCTATAGGAGGATTAGTTTCGGAAGTATCTTCTATACTTCCAACAATAATGATCTCTGCTTGTCCGTCATTATCGGCATCAACTACGATCGGATATTCGATTCCGGTACCCGACCGGCTGGGAAAACTCACCAAATCCGTATGGGTCGTTCCGTCCATGATCCGTAAGTCGCGTTCGTCGCGATAAACCAATTCAGCGCTCCCGTTTTGATCAAAATCAAACAAGGAAAGAGAAGTCTGAGCCGACCCGTCGTTGATAGGTTCCTGCCACAACGTAGATAAGCGGGTGTTCAAAGGATTGGAAGGTTTATAGGTAAAAGCGAAGAGAATATCGTCGCCGGAAGCACTCGTAGGACCTCCCGTTACAAAAACCATATCCAAATTGCCGTCGCCGTCAATATCTCCGATCAAAGGAATAGGGGTTCTTCCTGCACCATTCGAAGATACTACTTTTTTAGCTTTGACGGCTCCGGTAGCTGCATCGGACACATAAACTACTACATTGGTTCCGGAACCTGTGTTGGTTATTATATCCAATTTACCGTCGCGATCCATATCGGCCAAACACGTATTTCCATACTGAGGAGCTGTCCAATCAGCGACGCCTGTGTAATCAGGGTCTCCCGGATTAAAAGTCGGGGGAGTCATAGTGCGAACCAGCGTAGCCGTATTCCCTGCCGTGCCGGTCGTGTTGGTAATTGTTACGTCATAAATGCTACCGTAAGCAACTGCATAAATTTTGCCGTTGTTGAATAGATCTGCTGCCGACCAATAATCAGGGTAATTTGCGGTAATAGTTGCCAGTAAATTTCCTGTGGCTGCATTGAGCACTCGTCCCAAGCACAGGATTTCCGGAATCCCGTCGTTATTCAGGTCGGCAAACGTAACTTTGCAACCTAAGCTTACACTTGTAGTAAGTTGTGCATCGCTTGTCCATACCGGCGTATTGAGGGCCGCACCGGTCAAATTCGGATTATAAGCTCTCAGGTAACCGTCGGCTTCCAACACCACCACTAAGGCTGTCGGCGTTCCTCCTATGGGTACTCGCGCAATACTGTAATTGTTGCCGTCCCAACGAAACCATTCTACGGTTTGAATGGTTTTCCATTTGGTTAAGCTTGTTCCGTTGTATTTGAATATGGCAATTTTATGAGCAGGTCTGGCCGCGCTAGCTCCGCTGGCAATCGGTTGCGACGTTAACGGATTTGTTCCCAAATCAAATTCGGTCACAAAAATTTCCGGTCGCCCGTCGGCTATTTGATCTACATCTCCGGCTAAAGGAGTTTGATATGGACTATAGAGCGCATCCGAAGATTGAAATTCTTGGATACTAAACGTAAAAGGTAACTGCGGTAATACGCAGCCTGCCTTAATCATATCGAAGGCGTTATTGCTCACATTGATATACACCCAAGCCGATTGCGTTGTCGTACAAGCCATGCTGTAGCGTAAGCTGTCCTGTCCGTAAAATCCGGCGGTGGGCGTGTAACGAATCGTGTGGTCGGCCAATACGGTAGCGGTTCCATGTGTGGGTGCAGTCGTTACCGACACCCAGATCGAAGCGGGAGTACAGGTACCCAACTCGTTTTCGTGCGGGATGTCGATCACAAGGGCAGTGCCGGGTGAAGTAAAGACATTCAATGGGTAGGCTTTGAAGTCGGGTTCTTGCGCCCGTGCTGTGGTTCCGCAGAGGAGCGCCAAAAGGAAGAGCAGGATGTTCCGCCCTTCCTTAAAGGTTCGTAACAATTTTTGTTCCATGAAAAATAAATGTTTAAAGTTTTAAGTAATATTTTGTTTTAAGTTTTAAAAGCACAAAAAAATCCCCTTCCGCCATTAGGGTGAAAAACCGGAAATGACAGAAAACGATCTCAGTTTAGTGATCTTCCTCAATTTGTCTAAAGTTTTAAGTAATAAATGTTTAAGTCGTTCGTATTATAGGAACAATCCTTACGGTTGTCCATATATTCGGCAAAGGTAGTGAAAAGATTTTTATTTGCAAAATAATTTATATGAGTTCAAAAACAGTCCGAAGGACTGCAATGTGAATAACCCCGTGCAAGCGAAGCGCAGCTCGGGGTACAGAGGCATACTCACTCTGCCGGAACTCCGTATAGGAGTTCAACCACTGCGTGGTTGAGGGTATGGTCAGGCATTTCTCACCCCGCATTGCATGCGGGGTTATTCACAGTAAACGCCATTCGGCGTTTTGCTTAGTGTCAATAATCGCCGACAGGTATTGCAAGGCGTAGGGGCGAAAAATTTTTCGCCCTCGCACAGGAGCAATTAAAAAAAGCGTTATCTTTGCAATCGAATCCAAAAACTTATAATATGAGCGCTATTATTGAAGAAATAGATGTGGCTATTCCGTTGAATATACATGAGCCGTTTCCTGTCGGTTTTGAAAATGCCATACCCTTAGAAATCGTTGTGAATAGAGGTTATGACCAGCTTAGTGAATTTTATGGAGTTAATATGCGAGAACTGGTATACCGTACATGATAACATTGTTTATATTCATAGAATCGTACCATCTGCTTTAATATAAATATCCCACACGCATAAGCCGCGTAGTGGCGACACTATTTTCAGACAGGTTGCACCGCTACGCGGCGCAGGGATGAATTGACGTCCTGCGACCGGGGGTTACGCACAGCCCTTTGGGCTTGTGCTTACCCCCGGCTATAATGCTTTGCGCCCGCTGGGCGCTTACCGGAGCAATCGGAGGAAGCGGATAATAGGAACTCAAAAAAAGAATTAACCAATTTTTTCGCTCCCGCATAGGAGCAATTAAAAAAAGCCTTATCTTTGCAATCGAATCCAAAAACTTATAATTATGACGGAAATACAACATCCTATTCGCGAAGCGGAACGCTACTTACAAAACGCAAGAGAAATCCTGTCGAAACAAGCCGGAAAAGACGGAAATTATTACAGTGATAAAAAATATGTGAGAATGGCAGGGCATGCGGCGTGGTGCGGCGTTCTCGTCGCTCTTGATGCTGCATTGGGCGTAAAAAAATGCTTGAAAAGACGCCAACGGCCGGAGTTTAAAGATTATCAAGAGGCTGTAAGCAAAATAGATGGAAAAATGAATCGTCCCTTGCTAAATTCCTACGAAACGCTTCATAAAGTGCTTGGCTATGATGGCAATTTGAATTATGGCATTGTTCAATCCGGATTAAAAGAAGCGCAATATATTATTGATTGGGCAGAAAAAAACTACCAAAATAATTAAAGCCTCTTTTAGGTTTTTAGTATAAAAACGATATATTTATGGTAACAATAGCTTTAATTGAAAAAGGGAAAGATGGTACTTTTGGTATTTTTACGCCCGATATAA